>NZ_BAAHFQ010000064.1:0-17954 GCF_054681715.1 Deferrisoma sp. | reverse complement strand
ATATGAGTTTGGAGTCGATCGCCGACGTGATCAAACGAACCACTCCACCCCCACCGAACCCGGCGCTGCCGGTGGCAGCCTGATCTATCAACCGAGGATGACGCGGTCGGCTTCTTACACCACCTTGACGGACGTGACCGCATCTCAGCCTCCCAGCTTTCCAGCCTTCTAGCCTATTAGCCTTCCGACGAAGGAGGAACTGTACATGAGCCGTATGCCCATCACGCGGCAGGGATACGCCCGGTTGCGCGAGGAACTGGAAAAGCTCAAGAAGGTCGACCGGGTTGAGGTGGTCAAGGAGATCCAGGCGGCCCGGGCCCATGGGGACATCTCGGAGAACGCCGAGTACCACGCCGCCCGGGAGAAGCAGGGCTGGATCGAGGCCAAGATCCGTGACCTCGAAACGAAGCTCGCCGAGTCCGACATCGTGGACCCGCCCCGGGGGCCCCAGGAGCGGGTCCGGTTCGGGGTGCGGGTGCGGCTCGAGGACCTCGACACCGGGGAAGAGAAGGTCTACGAGATCGTGGGGCCCCACGAGTCCGATGTCAACCAGGGCCGCATCTCCATCACCTCGCCCCTGGCCCGGGCCCTCCTCAACAAGGAGGTGGGCGACGACGTGGAGGTGGACGCCCCCCGGGGCGTCAAGGAGTACGAGATCCTCGAGATCGAAGGACTCGGGTAGGAGGAAGGTCGTTCGTCGCCGGCTGTGGGTCGTGAGGGCGGTGCTTCGCGCGGCACCCGGCGAAAACCCCATCGTTCCCATGTCCCAACGTCCTAACGGAGGGCCCACCCATGACCCAGACCGTGTACGAGACCAACCTTGAAGGCCTTGAGCTCGTAAGCCGGGGCAAGGTGCGCGACATCTACGACCTGGGGGAGCACCTGCTCATCGTGACCACGGATCGGCTGAGCGCCTACGACGTGATCCTGCCCACCCCGATCCCCGGCAAGGGCGAGGTCCTGACCCGGCTCTCGGTGCACTGGTTCGGCCGCACCCGGGACCTGGTGCCGAACCACCTGGTGTCGGCCGACCCGGCCGAGTACCCCGAACCCGCCCGCCGCCACGCCGACGTCCTGGCCGGCCGGAGCATGCTGGTGCGAAAGGCCCGGCCGCTCCCGGTGGAGTGCATCGTGCGGGGCTACCTTTCGGGGTCCGGCTGGAAGGAGTACCGGGCCACCGGCGCGGTCTGCGGCATCCCCTTGCCGCCGGGGCTGCGGGAGTCGGAGAAACTGCCCGAGCCCATCTTCACCCCCTCCACCAAGGCCGAGGTGGGGGAGCACGACGAGAACATCCCCTTCGAAAAGGTCGAGGAGTTGATCGGGGCCGACCTGGCCCGGCGGGTGCGGGAGCTGGCCCTGGCCGTGTACCGCCGGGGGGCCGAGGAGGCGGCCCGGAAGGGCATCCTGATCGCCGACACCAAGATGGAGTTCGGCCTCTTGGACGGCGAGCTCATCCTGATCGACGAGCTCCTGACCCCGGACTCGTCCCGGTTCTGGCGGGCGGCGGACTACCGGGTGGGCGAGGCCCAGGAAAGCCTCGACAAGCAGTACGTGCGCGACTACCTCTCGTCGCTCGACTGGGACAAGACCCCGCCGGGGCCGGAGCTCCCGCCCGAGGTGGTGGCCGAGACCTCCCGCCGCTACCGGGAGATCCTGGAGATCCTGACGGCATGAGCCGGAGTGCGGGCCCTGGGCGGTGGATCGGGGTGGCGGCCGCCGCCCTGGCGAGCCCCGCCTTCGGCCTCTACGCCAGGGTCGGGGGGTGGCGCCGGGCTATGCCCGCCTGGGCCCGGTGTTGCGCCGCGGCTCTGGGCCTGCGGGTCGAGCGAACGGGACCCGAGCCGCCGCCCGGGGGGCTCGTGGTGGCGAACCACGTGGGCTACCTGGACATCCTGTGCCTGGGGGCCACGGTGCCCGGCCGCTTCGTGGCCAAGGCCGAGATCGACGGCTGGCCGTTTTTCGGGGCGCTCGCCCGGTGGGGCGGAACGGTGTTCCTCGACCGCGACCGGCCCCGGGACTGCCGGCCGTGGATCGACGAGCTGGCGGCCCTTCTGGCCGCGGGCGAGCGGGTGATCCTGTTTCCCGAGGCCGGGGTTTCCCCCGACGGCCGCACCCTGGGGCCGTTTCGGCCCATGCTGTTCGAGGCGGCCCGCCGGGCCGGGACCCCGGTGGTGCCGGTGGCCATCGCGTACACGGACCCGCCGGACCCCAGGGTGTGGGCCTGGATCGATGAGCCCGATCTCTGGCGTCATCTCCGGACCCGATTTCTTCCCGCCGGTCCCGTGCGGGCCGAAGTGCGGCTGGCCGAACCCCTCGACCCGGCCGCCTTCCCTGACCGCAAGGCCCTGGCCGAGGCCGCCCGCCGCGCGGTGGCGGAGCGGCTAGGCGGCTGGGCGGCTGGGCGGCGGTCCCCAGCCGAAGAAGCCGGGAAGCCAAACGATTCCTGATTCACGACTTCACGATTCACGGTGCTCCATGGCCGACACGAACCGGTTCCGCGACGATTTGGCCCAGGTCCAGACCTTGCCCCAGGCCCTGGAGGAGCGGGTGCGGCGCCAGGGCGACGAGGTGTGGCTCACCCTCTACGCCAAGGACAAGGTGGACTGCCGGCTCACCTTCGCCGGCCTTCGGGAGGGGGCCGGCCGGTGGGCGGCCGCGCTCGTGGGGGCGGGGCTCGAGCCCGGGGGGGCCGTTCTCCTGGTGCTCCCCACCGAGCGGGCCTTCTACGAGGCGTACTGGGGCATCCTGCTCGCGGGCGGGGTGCCGGTGCCGGCCTACCCGCCGGTGCGCATGGGCCGGCTCGAGGAGTATTTGGACAACCTCGCCCGGGTGGCCGCCACGGCGGGCGTCCGCCACCTCGTGACGAACGGGCTCATTCGCCCCCTGGTGCGGCCCGTGGAGGACCGACTGCCGGATCCCGTGCGGTTCCTGACCCCCTCCGACGTGAAGCCCACCGGCGACGCCCCCCGGGTGCCCCACGCGGCGCAGGACCTGGCGCTCCTTCAGTTCACCTCGGGGAGCACCGGCACCCAGAAGGGGGTCATGCTCACCCACGCGAACCTGCTCGCGAACCTGCGGGCCATCGGCCACGGCATGGCCCCCCGGCCCGGCGACGTGGCCGTGTCGTGGCTGCCCCTCTACCACGACATGGGGCTCATCGGGCTCATGCTGGGGTCGCTCTACTTCGGGGTGCCCCTGGTGGCCTGCTCGCCCATCGACTTCCTGCGCCGGCCGGTGCGGTGGCTGCGGATGATCTCGGACCACCGGGGCACGCTCACGGCCGGGCCCAACTTCGCCTACAGCCTGGTGGCCCGCAAGGCCCGGGAGGCCGACCTCCCCGGGATCGACCTCGCGTCGCTTCGGGTGGCCCTGTGCGGGGCCGAGCCCATCCATCCGGCCACGGTCGAGGGGTTCCGGGACCGGTTCCGGCGGGTCGGGTTCCGGCCCGAGGCGTTCTTCCCGGCCTACGGGCTCGCCGAGAACACCCTGGCCGTGTCGTTCGCGGAGCTCGGGGCCGAACCCCGCATCGTCCACGTGGACGCCGACCGGCTGGAGGGCGAGAACCGCGCCGTCGCCTGCCCGCCGGGGCCCGGGGCCCGGGCCGTGGTGAGCGTGGGGCGGCCGCTTCCCACCGTGGAGGTGGCCGTGGTGGACGACGCCGGAACCCCGCTGGCCGAGGGGGTCCGCGGCGAGATCGTGGTGCGGGGGCCCTCGGTCATGAAGGGGTACTACGCGAACCCCGAGGCCACGGCCGCCGCGCTCCGGGGCGGGTGGCTCCACACCGGGGATCTCGGGTTCTTCCTGGAGGGGCACCTCTACGTGTCGGGCCGGAAGAAGGACATGGTGATCAAGGCCGGCCGGAACTATTTCGCCGAGGACCTCGAGGCCGCCGCGGCCCGGGTCGAGGGGGTGAAGCCCGGGGGCGTGTGCGCCTTCTCCGTGACCCGGGAGGACCGGGGCACCGAGGAGGTGGTCCTGGTGGTGGAGACCCGGGAACCCGACCCGCCGGCGGACCTGGCCGGCCGGGTTCAGGCCGAGGTGGCCGAGGCCACCGGGTGCCGGCCCGACCGGGTGGTGATCGTGCCGGCCCGGACCCTCCCCAAGACCTCCTCCGGCAAGCTCCAGCGGTTCCGGACCCGCTCGTGGTACCTGGACGGCACCCTCGTCCACCGGGGCGGCGAGCGCCGGACCACCGGGCTCGTGGCCTACGCCAAGGCCTGGCTCAGGGACAAGGTCCGCGCCGGCCGGCGTTGACACGGCCCGCGGCTCCAAAGTAGATTCCAGCGTTCCGCCCGGCCCGGGGCGCTGGGCGGTGGCGGCTGTGCGCCGGGGCTTGTTTCGGACCCGGCGGCGTTCGTTTTCCCGTTTCCCAGCGGCGTTCGAGGGGTACCGATGGGTGAGATCCGGTTGGCCATCGTCGGGGTCGGGAACTGCGCTTCCGCACTGCTCCAGGGCATCGAGTACTACCGCCGTCATCCCGACGAGTCCATGGGACTCATGCACCCCGTGGTGGGGGGCTACCGCCCCTGGGACATCCGGGTGGTGGCGGCCTTCGACGTGGACGAGCGCAAGGTGGGCGTCCCGGTGGAACGCGCCATCCTGGCTCCCCCCAACTGCATCCAGCCCATCTGCCCCGATCTTCCGCCCACCGGGGTCACGGTCCAGATGGGGCCCGTACTCGACGGGGTGGCTCCCCATATGGCCGACTACCCCGCCGAACGGTCCTTCCGGGTGGCCCGGGCCGAACCGGTGGACGTGGCCCGGGTCCTCAAGGAGACCGGGGCCGAGATCCTCGTGAACTACCTGCCGGTGGGAAGCGAGCAGGCGGCCCGCTACTACGCCGAGTGCTGCCTCGAGGCCGGGGTTTCCTTCATCAATTGCATGCCCGTGTTCATCGTGTCCGACCCCCAGTGGGCTGAGCGGTTCCGGGAGCGGGGCATCCCCTGCGTGGGCGACGACATCAAGAGCCAGGTGGGCGCGACCATCGTCCACCGGGTGCTCGCCCGCCTCATGGCCGAGCGCGGGGCGGTGCTGGAGCGCACCTACCAACTCAACACGGGGGGGAACACCGACTTTCTGAACATGCTCGAGCGCGACCGTCTGCGCTCGAAAAAGATCTCCAAGACCGAGGCGGTCCAGTCGGTGCTGCCCCATCCACTCCCGCCCGAGAACATCCACATCGGCCCGTCGGACTACGTGCCCTGGCAGAACGACAACAAGGTGTGCTTCCTGCGCATGGAGGCCCGGGGGTTCGGCGGCGCGCCCATCGAGATCGAGGCCCGGCTCTCCGTACAGGACTCCCCCAACTCCGGCGGGGTGGCCGTGGACGCGATCCGGGTGTGCAAGGTGGCCCGCGACCGGGGGGACGCCGGGCCGCTTCTTCCCATCTCGGCCTACACCATGAAGCACCCGCCCGAGCAGATGCCGGAGCCCGAGGCCCGGGCCCGGATCGAGGCCTACCTGGCCCGGGTGGGCTAGATGCTGGCGGGCGGGCCGGTCGAACGGGCGTTCCGGAGGGCGATCGAGGGGGCGATCGTCGGGCCCCTGGCCCGCCGCGGGGTGCGGCCCGACACCCTGACCGGCGCGGGCCTGGTGCTTTCGGCCGTGGCCGGGGCCCTGGCCTGGGGCTGGCCCGCGGCCGCGGGGTGGACGCTGCTGCTCGCGGGGCTTCTGGACGCGCTCGACGGCTCCCTGGCCCGGGCCACCGGTACGGCGACCCGGGCCGGCGCGTTTTGGGACTCGACCCTCGACCGCTACGGCGAGTTCGCGGTGGTGCTGGGCCTGTGGGCCCGGGCCTCGCGCACCGGCTGCGCGGTCTGGGCCGGGGCGGCCGCGCTCGTGGCGCTCCAGGGCGCGCTCATGGTGAGCTACGCCCGGGCCCGGGCCGAGGGCCTGGGGTACCCGCTGCGGGGCGGCGCGTTCGAGCGGCCGGAACGGCTGCTCCTGGCCGCCGCGGGTCTCCTCCTGAGTCCGTGGGAGAGTGCCCTGGGGCTCGGCACCGGCGGCGGGGCCTTGGTCACGCTGGCCCTCCTGGGGCTCGGGGCCAACGCCACGGCCTGGGGCCGGATCCTGCGGGGCCGCCGGGCCCTGGCCGAGCCGGAGGCCTGATCGTGGAGCTCTGCGCCCTGGCGAGCGGAAGCGGCGGCAACGCCGTGTACCTGGGGACGAACGGGCGGGGGCTCCTGGTGGACGCGGGACTCCCGGGCCGACGGATCGCCGCCCGCCTGGAGGCGGCGGGGCTCGGCCGCCGCCGCATCGAGGCGGTGATCGTGACCCACGAGCACCGGGACCACCTGGCCGGGGTCGGGGTGTGGTGCCGGCGTCACAAGGTCCCGGCCTGGATGACGCCCGCCTGCCGGGAGGCCGCCGAGGCCGTGCTGGGGCCCGAGGGGCTCCGGGACGTCGAGGTCCGGGAGTTCGAACCCGGGCGGCCCTTCGAGGTGGCGGGCCTCGAGGTCCGGGCGGCACCCGGGTGCCACGACGCGGCAGACCCGGTGGCCCTGCGGGTGTCGGACGGCCGGTGGGCCGTGGGGCTGGCCACGGACCTCGGGTTCGTGCCCCACGCCGTGCGGGAGCTCCTTCGCGGGTGCAACGCGCTGTTTCTCGAGTCGAACCACGACGAGGATCGGCTCCTCACGGGGCCGTACCCGTGGTTCCTCAAGCAGAGGATCCGCTCGCGCCACGGTCATCTCAGCAACGAGGAGTGCGCCCGGCTGGTGGGGGAACTCGCCCACCCGGGGCTCCGGGCCGTGGTGCTCGGGCACCTCTCCGAAACGAACAACGAGCCCCGGCTCGCCTACCGGGCCACCCGGGCTGCGCTGGAACGGCTCGGCGCGGCGGGCGACGTGCTCCTCCTGGTGGCCCGCCAGGACCGCCCGGGCCGCCTCGTTTCCCTGGCCCCCGCCGGGCCCTAGACCGACAACCGCAGACCGCAGACCGCAGACCGACGACCGGAGCCCCCCATGATCCCTCGCTACACCCGGCCCGAGATGGCCGCCGTATGGTCCGACGAGAACCGCTTCCGCAAATGGCTCGACGTGGAGCTCTACGCCTGCGAGGCGTGGAACCGGCTCGGCAAGATCCCCGACGAGGATCTGCGGCAGATCCAGGAGCGCGCCGCCTTCGACGTGGCCCGGATCGCCGAGATCGAGGCCGAGGTCAAGCACGACGTGATCGCGTTTCTGACCAACGTGGCCGAGCACGTGGGCCCGGCGTCCCGGTTCATCCACATGGGCATGACCTCTTCGGACGTGCTCGACACGGCGCTGGCCATGCTGTGCGCCGAGGCGACGGACCTGATCCTGGCCCAGGCGGAGCGGCTCGCGGAGGTGCTTCGGCGCCGGGCCCACGAGTTCAAGCTCGTGCCCCAGATCGGCCGGTCCCACGGCATCCACGCCGAGCCGATCACCTTCGGGCTCAAGCTCGCCCTGTGGTACGACGAGATGACCCGGAACCTGGAGCGGCTGCGCCGGGCCCGGGAGATCATCGCCGTGGGCAAGATCTCGGGCGCGGTGGGCACCTTCGCCAACGTGGACCCCTTCGTGGAGGAGCACGTGTGCCGCCGGGCGGGCCTGCGGCCGGCCCGGGGGTCCACCCAGGTGGTGAGCCGCGACCACCACGCGGAGTTCTTCGGCCTGCTCGCGCTCGTGGGGGCGAGCATCGAGAAGTTCAGCGTGGAGATCCGCCACCTCCAGCGCACCGAGGTGCTCGAGGCCGAGGAGTACTTCTCGGCGGGCCAGAAGGGCTCCTCGGCCATGCCCCACAAGCGAAACCCCATCGCCACCGAGAACCTCACGGGGTGCGCCCGGCTCCTGCGCTCCTACGCCCAGGCCGCCCTGGAGAACGTGGCCCTGTGGCACGAGCGCGACATCTCCCACTCGAGCGTCGAGCGGGTGATCGCCCCCGACGCCACCACGCTCCTGCACTACATGCTCCACCGGTTCACGAACGTGATCGAGAACCTGGTGGTCTACCCCGAGCGGATGGAGCGGAACCTGAACCTCACGGGCGGGCTCATCTACAGCCAGCGGGTGCTCCTGAAGCTCGTGGACAAGGGGGTCACCCGGGAGGAGGCCTATCGCATGGTGCAGCGAAACGCCATGCGGGTGTGGGAGGAGGGGGCCGACTACAAGGCCCTCCTGGCCCAGGACCCGGACGTGTCGCGGCTCCTCACACCCGAGGAGATCGACGAGGCCTTCGACATCGGCTACCATCTGAAGCACGTGGACACGATCTTCCGCCGGATCTTCGGCGAAGCCGAAGGCGCGTGACCCCGCGCCGCGGCCGGCGGCAGCAGACCGACGACCGGAGACCGATCTGATGGCACACCGCGTGGAGGTGGGGATCCGGCCCGAATTCCGGGATCCCCGGGGGGAAGGGGTGGCCCGGGAGGCGCGGGAGTTCCTGCACCTGCCGGTGGACGAGGTGCGCACCCTCGACGTCTTCACCCTCGACCTGGGGCTCCCGGAGGCCGACGCCGGCGCCGTGGCCGAGGCCCTGGTGGATCCGGTGATCCAGGACTGGACCTTCGATGCGCCCCTGGCCCACCGGGTGTTCCCGGGGTTCGACTGGGCCGTGGAGGTGGGGTTCCTCCCCGGGGTCACCGACAACGTGGGCCGCACGGCCAAAGAGGCCCTGGAGATGCGCCTGGGCCGCACGTTTCCCCACGACCGGCAGGTGTACACGGCGGTGGTTTACCTGGTGCGGGGCGGCGAGCTCAGCCGGGCCGACGTGGAGCACCTGGCCCGGGACCTCCTGGCCAACGAGCTCATCCACCGCTGGAAGGTGCTCTCGGCCCCCGAGTTCCGGGAGGCCGGCGGGTTCCCCCTGGAGATCCCCCGGGTCCGGGCCGTGGGGGGAGGCCGGGTGGAGACGGTGGACCTGGAGCGGTCCGACGAGGAGCTCCTGGCCCTGTCGCGGGACCGGCTCCTCGCGCTCTCGCTCGACGAGATGCGGGCCATCCGCGACCACTACCGCGACCCGGCCGTGCGCCGCCGGCGCGAGGAGTTGGGGCTTCCGGCCGCCCCCACCGACGTGGAGCTCGAGTGCCTGGCCCAGACCTGGTCGGAGCACTGCAAGCACAAGATCTTCAACGCCACCATCGAGTACCACGACGGCGAGGGGGGCGTCCGCACCATCCGGAGCCTCTTTAAGACCTACATCGTCGGCGCCACCGAGCGGGTGCGCCGGGGCAAGGGCGACCGGGACATCTGCCTTTCGGTGTTCAAGGACAACGCCGGGGTCATCACCTTCAACGACGACTGGAGCCTGTGCTTCAAGGTGGAGACCCACAACTCCCCCTCGGCCCTCGACCCCTACGGCGGCGCCCTCACCGGCATCGTGGGCGTGAACCGCGACCCCATGGGCACCGGCATGGGCGCCCGGCTCATCTTCAACGTCGACACCTTCTGCTTCGCCAACCCCTTCTACGAGGGCGAGCTGCCGCCCCGGCTCCTGCACCCGCGCCGGATCTACGAGGGGGTGGTCCGGGGGGTGGAGCACGGGGGCAACAAGAGCGGCATCCCCACCGTGAACGGCTGCGTGGTGTTCGACGACCGGTACCTCGGAAAGCCCCTGGTGTACTGCGGCACGGCCGGGCTCATCCCCCGGGAGGTGGCCGGCCGGCCGGGCCACGAGAAGGGAGCCCGGCCCGGCGACCGCATCGTCATGGCCGGGGGCCGGATCGGCAAGGACGGCATCCACGGGGCCACCTTCTCCTCCGAGGAGCTCCACGAGGGCAGCCCGGCCACGGCGGTGCAGCTCGGCGACCCCATCACCCAGAAGCGGCTCTACGACTTCCTCCTGATCGCCCGGGACCGGGGGCTGTACACCTCGATCACCGACAACGGCGCCGGGGGGCTTTCGTCGAGCGTGGGGGAGATGGCCGAGCAGTCGGGGGGGGCGCGGCTCGATCTGGCCCGGGCGCCGCTCAAGTACCCGGGGCTCGATCCCTGGGAGATCCTGGTTTCGGAGTCCCAGGAGCGCATGACCCTGGCCGTGCCGCCCGAGCACCTGGACGAGTTCCTCCGGCTCGCGGCCGAGATGCGGGTCGAGGCCACGGACCTCGGGGAGTTCACCGACGACGGCGTGTTCCACGTGCTCTACGGGGAGCGCACCGTGGCCCACCTCCCCCTCGCGTTCCTCCACGAGGGACTTCCGGAGATGCGGCTCACGGCCCGCTGGGAGCGGCCCGTCCACCCCGAGCCCCCGGCCGACGCCGGGCCCCCCGACCTCTCGGACACCCTCCGGGCCCTCCTGGGCCGGCTGAACATCTGCTCCAAGGAGACCATCGTCCGCAAGTACGACCACGAGGTGCAGGGCGGGAGCGTCGTGAAGCCCTTTGTGGGGGTGGTGAACGACGGCCCCTCCGACGCCGCCGTGGTGCGGCCGGTGCTCGAGAGCTTTGAGGGCGTGGTCACGGCCAACGGCATCGTGCCCCGCTACAGCGACATCGACACCTACGCCATGGCCGCCGCCGCGGTGGACGAGGCCGTGCGAAACGCGCTCTCGGTGGGCGCGAGCCTCGACCACCTGGCCGCGCTGGACAACTTCTGCTGGTGCGATCCGGTGGCGAGCGAGCGAAACCCCGACGGGGCCTACAAGCTGGCCCAGCTCGTGCGGGCCAACGAGGCCCTCTACGACCTCACGGTGGCCTACGGGATCCCGCTCGTGTCCGGAAAGGACTCCATGAAGAACGACTATATCCACGGGGACCTCAAGATCTCGATCCCGCCGACGCTCCTGGTGAGCGTGATCGGCCGGATCGAGGACGTGCGCCGGTGCGTCACCATGGACGCCAAGCGCCCGGGCGACCGGGTGTACGTGCTCGGGGTGACGCGGCCCGAGCTCGGGGGCTCGGAGTACTGGGCCCACCTGGGGTACGTGGGCAACCGGGTGCCCCGGGTCCGGCCCGAGGAGACGCTGCCCCTCTACCGGAACCTCGAGGCCGCGATCCGCGACGGGCTCGTGGCCTCGTGCCACGACTGCTCCGACGGCGGGCTCGCCGTGGCCCTGGCGGAGACCGCGTTCTCCGGCGGGTTCGGCATCGCGGCCGAGCTCGGCCGCGTGCCCCTGGAGGGGGTGACCCGGGACGACGAGCTTTTGTTCAGCGAGTCGGCCGGCCGGTTCGTGGTCACGGTGCGGCCGGAGCACGTGGAGGCCTTCGAGCGGGTTTTGGCGGGGTCGGCGTTCGCGCCGGTGGGCGAGGTCACGGCCGAGCCGGAGCTCGTGCTCCGGGGCCTCGGGGGCGACGTCGTGGTCCGGGCCCGGATCGACGAGCTCAAGCGGGCCTGGCAAGCCCCCCTCGAGCCCTTGGCGTGATCGGGGGTCAGAAGACAGAAGACAGAAGACAGAAGGACGGCCTCCGGGACCCGGCCGACGTTCGGGTTCTCGGCCCCGCGACCCCGGACGGGGCAGGGGACGGTCGAGGCCGGGGGGCTGTTGCAGCGGTGTCGGGCGGGCTTCGACGTCCGGATTTCGGGGCGGTGAGCCTCCCAGCCTCCCCGCCTTCTAGCTTTCTAGCTTTCTAGCGTTCCAGCCTCACAGAGCGGATACGAACCATGGCCAAGGTGCGAGCCCTGGTGCTCACCGGAAACGGCACGAACTGCGAGCGGGAGATGGCCCACGCCTGCCGGTTGGCCGGCGCCGAGGCGGTCATCGCCCACACGGCCGAGGTCTTCGCCGGCCGGGTGCGGCTCGAGGACTTCGATTTCCTGAACCTGCCGGGCGGGTTCCTCGACGGCGACGACCTGGGGGCGGGCAAGGCGGGGGCCGTCCGGTTCCGGTACGGCCGGGTGCGCACCAACGGGACCCACCCGTTCTTCGAGGATCTCCTGGCCTTCATCGGGGGGGGAAAGCTCGTGCTGGGGGTGTGCAACGGGTTCCAACTCCTCGTGAAGCTGGGGCTCCTGCCGGCCCCCGACGGCCGGTACGGCGAGCCCGTGGCGAGCCTGGCCCACAACGACTCGGGCCGGTTCGAGGACCGGTGGGTGTATCTCCAGGTCGAGCCGGACTCCCCGTGCGTGTTCACCCGGGGGCTAGACCGGCTGTACTATCCGGTGAGGCACGGTGAGGGGAAATTCGTGACCCGGTCGCCCGAGGTGCTGGAAGACCTGGAGGCCCGCGGGCTCGTGGCCCTTCGCTACACCGACCCCGATGGCCGGCCGACCCAGGCCTACCCGTGGAACCCCAACGGAAGCCCAGGCGCCGTGGCCGGGGTGTGCGACCCCACGGGCCGGGTGTTCGGGCTCATGCCCCATCCCGAGGCGTTCCTCCACCGCACGAACCACCCGCGCTGGACCCGGGAGGACCTCCCCGAGGAGGGCCAGGGCCTGGCGCTCTTCCGGAACGCGGTGGAGTATTTGAGAGGCTAGGCGGCCGGGCGGCTGGGCAGTTAGGCGGCGTCCCTTTCGTCCCTAGCGTCCCTTCCGTCCCTTCGACTCGACCCCGCCGTCTCCGGCGACCGCCGACCGAAGACCGAGGACCGACGACCGACCCATGGACAAACACTGGAACGACCACTGCGGGGTGTTCGGCATCTACAACCACCCCGAGGCCGCGAACCTCACGTACCTGGGCCTCCACGCGCTCCAGCATCGGGGCCAGGAGAGCGCCGGCATCGTCGTGACCGACGGCGAGGGCATGCGCTACCACCTCGGGATGGGGCTCGTGCACGACATCTTCGACGAGGAGAAGCTCGAGCGGCTCCGGGGTCACCACGCCATCGGCCACGTGCGCTACTCCACCGCGGGGTCGAGCGAGCTCAAGAACGCCCAGCCCTTCGTGGTGGAAACCGTACACGGCTCCATCGCGTTCGCCCACAACGGCAACCTGGTGAACGCCGAGGCGCTCCGGCTCCGGCTCGAGGAGGAGGGGAGCATCTTCCGGGGCAGTTCCGACACCGAGGTCATCGCCCACCTCTACGCCCGGAGCCGGGAGGAACGGCTGGTGGAGCGGCTGGCCGACGCCCTCCGGCAGGTCCAGGGGGCGTATAGCCTCTTGGTGCTGGTGGAAAAGCGCCTGATCGCCGCCCGCGATCCCCACGGGTTCCGGCCGCTCATCCTGGGGAAGGTGAAGGACTCCTACGTCGTGGCATCGGAGACCTGCGCCCTGGACCTCATCGGCGGGGAGGTCCTGCGGGAGGTGGAGCCGGGTGAGATGGTGGTGCTGAGTTCCAAGGGGCTCGAAAGCTTCCGCCCCTTCGATCCGGTGCCGCCCAAACCCTGCGTGTTCGAGCACATCTACTTCGCCCGGCCCGACTCCACCGTGTTCGGCCAATCGGTGTACGAGGTGCGGCTGGCGCTGGGGCGGGAACTCGCCCGGGAGCACCCCGTGGAGGCCGACGTGGTGATCCCGGTGCCCGACTCGGGCATCGTGGCCGCCCTAGGGTACAGCGAGGCCTCGGGGATCCCGTTCGGCCTCGGGCTCATCCGGAACCACTACGTGGGCCGCACGTTCATCGAGCCCGAGCAGTCCATCCGGCATTTCGGGGTGAAGCTCAAGCTCAACGCCGTGCGGGCGGTGCTCCGGGGCAAGCGCGTGGTGGTGGTGGACGACTCCATCGTCCGGGGCACCACGAGCCAGAAGATCGTGAAGATGATCCGGGAGGCGGGGGCCCGCGAGGTACACATGCGCATCTCGTCGCCGCCCACCTGCTACCCGTGCTACTTCGGCATCGACACCCCCACCCGCACCGAGCTCATCGCCGCGAACCACGGGGTGGACGAGATCAACCGGTTCCTGACCTCGGACTCCCTGGGCTACCTGAGCCACGAGGGCCTGGCGCGGGCGACCAACGGGGTGCGGTACTCCTTCTGCGACGCCTGCTTCACCGGCGCGTACCCGGTGGGCGACCGGACCGAAGGGGTGCGGGCCACGGGATGCGGGTAAGGGAAAACCGAGGGGGAACCACGGAGGACACGGAGGGCGCGGAGGGGGTGACGGTGGTCGCCCCCGGATTCCGCACCTCCCAGCCGATCAGCGGACGACGCCCATGACCGAAGACCTTCAGGCGGCCTGGCGGGAACTCCTGGAACTCGTGCGCGAGAAGAGTTACGAGAAGCGCCGGGTCGTGTTGGCCTCGGGCCGGGAGAGCGACTTCTACGTGGACGGCAAGCAGACGGCCCTCCATCCCCGCGGGGCGCTCCTCATCGGCCGGCTCTTCTTCGACCGGCTTTCGGGGTTCGGGGAGGTGGAGGGCGTGGGCGGCATGACCCTGGGCGCCGACCCCCTGGCCACGGCCACGAGCCTCGTATCGGAGCTCGAGGGCCGGCCGGTGCCGGCGTTTATCGTGCGCAAGGAACCCAAGGGCCACGGCACGAGGCGGTGGATCGAGGGGGCCAAGAACCTGCGGCCGGGGGCCCGGGTCGTGGTGCTCGAGGACGTGGTTACCACCGGGGGCTCGAGCCTGCGGGCCATCGAGCGGATCGAGGAGGAAGGGTATGCCGTTCTGGGCGTGCTGGCGCTGGTGGACCGGCAGGAGGGGGGGCGGGAGGCCATCGAGGGCCGGGGGTACCGGTTCGAGGCGCTGTTCACCAAGGCCGACGTGGTCGGGTAGGGCCCCGCTCCTCCTACTCGTTACCGCGCTTTTGGCCTCGGCCTGCGCCGGGCCCGGGGGGATTTTCGTCACCCGTGAGTTCGCCGACCCCACGACGCCCTACGGCCGGGCGCTCCGGGACCACACCCGCGCGGCCGAGCTCTACAGCGGCTTCGACACGGTGGCCAAGGCCTGGGCCACCTGGCGCTCCCCGGATCTGCGTGCGGCCCTGGTCGAGACGAGCGTTTCGCGCTACCACCTGTCCCCGGAGGACGCCGAGCGCATGCGCGACGAGGAGCTGCGGGCGGCGCGGCTCGCCTGGGAGTTCCACCTGGCCCTCTACACGCCGTCCCCCGACGCCAACGACCTGGAGCGGCCCGACACCCTGTGGCGGGCGGTGTTGGAACTGCCCGACGGGTCCCGCCTCGAACCGGTCCAGGTGATCGCGCTCCCCAAAACCGAGAAGTCCCGGGTGGAGTACCCCTACGTCACCCCGTGGACCCGGGAGTACTCCCTGATCTTCCCGAAGACCGGAGGCGGGGGAGACGGCGCCCCGGTCCTGTGGCTCACCGGCCCCTACGGCACCATGCGGTTCGACTTCGGGAGGCGGTGAGCAGACCCGGTGCGACGTCCGACGGTGAGAGCCGCCGCAGGGCCTGGGGGGCCCGCATCGAGCGAGAAGGAATGCGCCATCCAAGCCTTCTAGCTTCCTAGCCTCCCAGCTTTCCAGCCGAAGAAGGAGGTGTCCCATGGCCGACTGCATCTTCTGCAAGATCGTGGCGGGGGAGCTCCCGGCCGACAAGGTCTGGGAGGACGAGCACGCGTTGGCGTTTCGCGACATCCGCCCCATCGCGCCGGTGCACGTCCTGATCGTGCCCAAAGTCCACCGGGAGAGCTTCGCCGACGTCACCAACGCCGACACCCCGTTCCTGGCGAGCCTGGCCCGGGCGATCCGCGAGATCGCGGAGAAGGAGGGGGTGGCCGACTCGGGGTACCGCATCATTGCGAACACCGGGCCCGACGGCGGGCAGGAGGTGTTCCACCTGCATGTCCACCTCCTGGGCGGCCGGCCCCTGGGCCCGATGCTCGCCAAGAAGGGCTGACGCCCCGACACGGCGGTGCCGGCCCGGGGGTAGGGCCCGACCGCCCCACCGCACCGCGTTTGACTTCGTGGGGTGAATCGGGGATACTTCACGGTTTCCGAAGGGCCCATAGCTCAGTTGGTCAGAGCAGCCGGCTCATAACCGGCCGGTCCCTGGTTCGAATCCAGGTGGGCCCACCACTTGCGGGATGCTGCATGGGTCGTTTCCACCATCGAGAGCGATTGGCACGGGGAGGGCGGCCGTGAGGCCGACCGTTTCCGAGGTCGCCCTGGCCATCGAGGCACGCGCCCCGCTTTCCCTGGCGGAGTCCTGGGACCGGCTGGGGCTCCAACTGGGCGACCCCTACGCCCCCGTCTCCACCGTCGTGGTGGCCCTCGACCCCTCCCCCGCCGCGGTGACCCTGGCCCTCGCCCGGGGAGCCGAACTCCTCGTGACCCACCATCCCCTGTTCCTCGAACCCCTCCATCGCATCGATCTCTCCACCCCCCAGGGCCGAAAGATCCGGGATCTCATCGCGGGGGGGATTGCCGTGTACGCGGCCCACACGAACCTCGACCGCGCCCGGGGAGGTGTGAACGACCGCCTGGCGGCCCGCCTGGGCCTTGAGGAGGTCGAGGATCTCGGGGCAGAGCCCGACGGCCGGCCGGCCATGGCGCGGGTGGGGCGGTTGGCGGCTCCCCGGCGGTTGGGGGAGTTTGCGCGGGAGGCGGCGCGGGCCCTCGGGGCCCCGGCGGCCCGCGTCGTGGGCGACCCCGACCGTCGGGTCGAGCGGGTGGCCGTGTGCGGGGGCAGCGGGGCGTCCCTGTGGCCCGCGGCCGTGGCGGCCGGAGCCCAGGTCCTGGTCACCGGGGACGTGCGCCACCACGCCGCGCTGGACGCACGGGAAGCGGGGATGGCCCTGGTGGACGTGGGTCACGCCACGGGCGAACGGGTGGCGGTGGAGATCCTGGCCGAGGTGGTGCGCGACTGGGGGGAGGCCGGAAAACGGGGGGTGAGGGTGGAGGTGTTGGAGGTGCAGGAACCCTGGAGCCCGGTCCCGATCTCGTAGCGGGAGCCGGGCTTCGACTTCCCGGGGGCGGGCGAACGGGAACCGTTCACATCGAGCGACGCGAGAAGGAGGCAGAGTTGGAGACCGCACAGCAAGACGTCTTGGGGCTGTTGGAACGGCTGCAGCGGGTGGCCGACGAGATCGACCGGCTGTCCGCCCTGCGCGCGGAGGCCGAGGAGGCTCGGGACAGGGCGCGCCAGGATCTCGACGAGGCCAAGCAGAGCCTCGACGCGTTCCGCGAGCGCGCCCACGCCCTCGACATCGAGCGCCGCAAGCGGGAGCTCGCGATCAAGGACGGCAAGGACCGGATGCAGCGGATCAAGGCTCGCATGGGCGACGTGAAGACGAGCCGCGAGTACCAGGCCGTGTTGGCCGAGATGAGCTCGGCCAAGCAGACGGTGGCCGAGGAGGAGCAGGCCCTGGAGCGCGACCTGGCCGAGTTGGAGGCCGTGCGGGTGGACCTGGAGCGGGTGGAGGCCCGCGCCCGGGAGCTCGAGGCGGTGCTCGAGGAGGCTGAACAGCGCCTGGCCGAGGTCCAGGGCGAGACCGAGCAGGCCATGGCCGAACGCAAGGCCGAGGAGCAGCGGCTCCTGGCGGACCTGCCCCAGGACGTGGTGGACCGGTACCGGCTGATCCGGTCGCGCCGCGGGGGCTTGGCCGTGGTCGAAGCCCGGGACGAGGCCTGCACGGCGTGCTACATGCGGATCCCGCCCCAGATGTACATCGAGATCATCCGGCGCACCCGGGTGATGCAGTGCCCCAACTGCCACAGGATTTTGGTGCCCCCCCGGGAACCCGCGGCCGAAGGCTGAGATCGGGCAGGCGGCTCGGCGGCCGGGGGCCGATCTTTCGTCCCTTTCGTTCCTTCGGTCCCTTGGGTACCTCCGGAACGCGGGGGCGCTCTGGAGTAACCCTCGGTCTCCCGCAGGGTACCCATTCAAGTCCGGAGCACTTCCTGTCGATCAGGAGGCGGGTGCGACGGCGGGAGGACGGGCGGTCGCCCCGGGGCAGGCCCCCGGGGAGGAAAGTCCGGGCTCCACAGGGCAGGGTGCTGGATAACGTCCAGTCGGGGAAACCCGAAGGAAAGTGCCACAGAGAATAGACCGCCTGGCGCGCGGCGATGCCGGGCGCCAGGTAAGGGTGAAACGGTGAGGTAAGAGCTCACCAGCGGCCCGGGCGACCGGGCCGGCTCGGCAAACCCCACCCGGAGCAAGGCCAAATAGGGGAGCGTTACGAGGGTGGCCCGCCCCAAGCTCCCGGGTAGGCCGCT
>NZ_BAAHFQ010000063.1:0-18056 GCF_054681715.1 Deferrisoma sp. | reverse complement strand
GGTCGAGGCCGCGCGGGCCGACCCGGGCGCCCTGGAGGCCCTGGTGGCCGACACGGCGGCCCCGGCGGCCGCCCGGGCCCGGGCGCTCCTGGCCCTGGGGCGCGGCGCCGGCCGTTCCCTTTCCCCGCGAACCCGGCTATTCGTGAAGGAGGCCCTGGGGGATCGGGCGGCGCCGGTGCGCCGGGCCGCCGTGCGCCTGGTCCGGGAGGCGGGCGACCGGGCCCTGGAGCGCGAGGTCTTGAAGCGCGTAGCCGAAGATCCCGACCCGGGGGTGCGGGCGGAGGCCCTGGATGCGGTGGAGCGGTGGACCCGGCCGACCCACCTCTACTTCCTGGAGGCGGCCCTCGCCTCGGAACACCCGGAGGTCCGGGCCCGCGCGGTCAGAAACCTGGGGCGCCTCGCCCGACGGGACCTTCGGCCCGACCTCGTGGAGGCGGTCCGACGGACGCTGGAGCGGGGTACGCCTGCCGAGCGGGCCTCGGCCCTCCGGGCCCTGGCCGCGTGGGGGGAGTTGGGCGATGAGGATCTCGCGGCGGTGATCGCGGCCCCGGACGAGGCGGAGTTCGTGCTCCTAGAAGCCCTGGAGGCAGCCCGGGGCCGGGCCGGACCGGCCCTGGCCGACGCCGTGGCCGACGCCTTGGCACGGGCCCCCAGCCTGCGGGCGGCGTGGGCCTGCTACGCCTGGCTCCGGGAGAACGCGCCGGGCCGGGACCCGGAGACCCCTGTCCTGGCCCGGATTCTCGACGGCGAGGTGCGCACGAACCGCGCCCTGGAGGAGTTCGCCCGCCACCTCCAGGCCGCAGGCTACCGCGTGGAGCACGGGAAGGCGGGGTGGAGAGTGTTGAGGAGGCCGTAGGCCGTGCGGATGGATACCGTGCGGACGTTGGGACGTGCGAACGTGCGGACGGGCCAGCGGCCGCCGGTCGTTCGCCGCGGGTCGTTGGTCGTTTGACTGCGCGGACGGACAAACCGTGCGGATGGATACCGTGCGGACGCTAGGACGCGCGGATGTGCGGACGGATCAACTGCCGCGGGTCGTTCGTCGTTTGTCGTTCGTCGAGAGAACTGCCCCCGGCTCAACTGCCGTGAATCGTAAATCGTGAATCGTGAATGGTTTCAACTGCCGCCGACCGTAAGGGGAAACGTTCCACGCCCGACGCCCAACGACGAACGACTTACGACCTGCGACCTACGACCTGCGACCCGCGACCTACGGAAGTTCCCCGACCTACGATTCACGGCCTTTCCCGTCCTACCGTCCCACCGTCCCAACGTCCGCACGCCCCTCACACAAACTGCTTCGCCTTGGCGGCTTCGGCCCGTACCACGTAGGCCACGTCCCAGTTCTCGGCCTCGTCCTCCCCCAGGATCCGGCGCAGCATGGTGGCGAGTTGCTCCTTCTGCTCCGGGGTCAAGAAGCCGAACCGCGCCATCTTCCCTAAGCTCCGAACGGCCTTGCTCCGCACGCCGGCGTACCGGTCCGAGAGTCGGCCCATGAGCCGGTCGAACATCTCGGCGCGAACGGCGGGCTCGATCCGGTCGGGTTTGGCGTGCTCGCAGATCTTCCCCACGGCCCGGGCCGCCGTGTCGCGGATCTCCGGGTTCGGGTCCTCCATGGCCTCGAACAGGAGCGGCAGGGCCCGCACCACCTCGGGATCCCGGATTTTCCCGAACGCGTAAAGCAAAAACACCCGGTCGTCGTCCTTGGTCGCGTTCCGGTAGGCTTCGAGGAGCGGCTCCACCGCGGCGTAGCCCATGCGGCCCAACACGGCCGCGAGGTGAAAGTGGGTCTTGAGGTCCGACTCGGCCAGCATGCCGAGGAGCACCGGGATCACCCGTTCCCGCTGCTCCGCCAGCACCTCCTCCGCCTGCTCCAGTACCGGAATGAGTTCCGGGTGATCCATCGGGTCGATGTAGAAGAGGGCGGCAACGGCCTGGACCGCCTCCTGGAACGCGTCACCTTCCAACTGGGGGAAAAGGTCCGAAAGGCCCTCGAGGCCCTTTTGGATCTTGAACTTATCCTCGCTTTGGAGTTCGGCGATCAAGCGGTCGAGCATGGGGCGTTCCTTTCCGTTGAGAAGGAATGAGGACAAAGGACGGGCCCCAGTCTACCGGTTTCCCGCCGGGATGCAAGGCGCTCAAGGGCGCCCCGGATTGTGCCGAAAGGAACGGGGAACCGGGGCCTCGCCTGCCCCGCGGAGGAGAACCATGACCCAACGGATCCCGTTTCGGCGGCGAACGTTTCTGGTGAAGCAAGGGTTCCAGCTCCGCTGGAGCCTGGCACCCGTGGGAGCCCTGCTGGTGTTCCTTTTGGTCGCCGGGGCGCACGTGTACCGGGGGGCCGAGGAGACGCTTCGGTTCGAGGCCTACCGGCCCCACAGCCGGGTCAAGACCACCTGGGAGCTCGTGGGGCCCCCGACCCTGGAGGCGGCCACCCTGGGCGGCGCGGCGGCGGCCGTGGTGCTGGGAGCATGGGGGCTCCTGTGGTTTCGCAGGTTGCGGCGGGAGTTGGCCGAACTCGCCTCCTGGCTCGAGCGCCGGGCCGAGGAGCCCGGGGCCGAGCCGCCCCGGTTCCGGGACCCCGAGATCCAGTTGCTGGCCGAGGGGCTCGCCCGGGGGGCGGCGCACTGGGAGGCGTGGCACGGCGAACTGGCCGCGGCGTGGGGAAGGTACCGGGAGGCGGTGGCTGCCGCCGAGCCGGACCCGGCGATCGTCCGCGATGCGCTCTCGGAGCTGCGGCGGACGGTGGCGCGGGTGCGGGTGGACGAGGGGGTGCGGTGATGCGCCGGTGGGGGGCGGCCGCCGTCGTTGTGGGGCTCGTTGCGTGGCTGTGCGTCCCTGCGTCCACGGCCCCACCCGAGAACCCCCACGGGTACATGGACCAGGAGGCGAACTGCGGGGGATGCCACCGCATGGAGCCGGACGGGGACGACTGGCTCCTGGATGCTCACATCTTCACCCGATCGGTGGTCGAGATCTGCAAGGAGTGCCATCCCGACGGCGAGATCGGCCGCTCCCACCCCGTGGACGTGGATCCGTACCGGGAACTGGGCCTCAGCGATCTCCCGGACACTCTGCCTCTCCAGTTGGTCGAGGGGGAGCGTGACGAGCTCATGACCTGCGGCACCTGCCACAACCCCCATCTGCCCCGGTTTTCGCCGAAGAAGCTCTACAAGCGCCAGCGCCCGTTTCCGGGGAAAGCGAAGCGGTTCCTGACCTATTTCCTCCGGGTGCGGCCCGACGATCCCCGGGACGGATTCGCGCCGCTGTGCAAGAGTTGCCATCCGAAGATGTAGGGGAGAGTCCCATGGCGTCCGAACCGAAGACCGTCGCCCCTGCCCACACGATCTCGTTTCTCGTGAAGGCCGCGCTCCTTTCGGCCCTGGCGTCGGGCCTGGGCCTGGGGGCTTTGCGCTGGGTGCTCGACCGGCCCCTCGGCCCCGAATACGGCGAGGCGCACCACGCGATCCGGTCGCTCTTGCCGCTGGTGGGGCCGGCGGTGGTGTTCTGCGGGGTGTCGGTGCTCTTGGTGGGTGCGGTGGCCCTGTTGATCCTGGGCGTTCTGGCCTCTCACAAGGTGGCCGGGCCCCTCTTCCGGCTTCAGCGAGTGGCAGGGTTCGTGGAGCGGGGCATCCTGCCGGGCCCGATCCATCTCCGGGCCACCGACCAGGGGGTGGCGCTGGCCGCGGCGCTCAACGTGTTCGTGGATCGCTGGAAGGCGGTGCTCCATGCCGAGGCCGCCCGGGTGGACCGGGTGGAGGAGGCCTGGGAGCGGTGGAGCCATGCCCGGGATCCCCGGGACCGGGCCGAGGCCCTGGAGGAACTCCGCCGGTTGGCCGGATAATGCGGGCACCGCCGTGATCTCGCCTTGACCCGCGGGGGTCGGTTGCACTATGTGAACCGGGCAAAGCCGTTGGTGGCAGGACGGTGGGACGGTAGGACGTGAGGACGCTGGGACGTGAGCACGCTAGGACGGTGGGATGGTGGGACGGTGGGTCGTTCCGTTCGCACGTCCGCGCGTCCCAACGTCCGCACGGTCAAACGACAAACGACCCGCGATCAACGACCCTCGGAAGTTGAAACGATTCACGATTCACGGCAGTTCCCCCGTCCGCACGTCCGCGCGTCCCAACGTCCGCACGGTTTCACGTCCGCACGTCCGCGCATCCCAGCGTTCGCGCGGATGGCCGTCCGCACGGACGGGGGGCTGCGGGGCGCCCGTGTCAGGAGTCGGTGGACAGACCACAGAGGACAGGGGTTCTCTGACCTCTGACTTCTGAATTCTGGCCCCTGACATGGGAGCCGTGCCCACGGGTTGGCCGGCGTGATGACGCCGGAATCCCGAATGTTCTTAGCCGCCTAGCTGCCGAGCAGCCCAGCCGCCTAGCCGAAGTCATTTGGAAGGAGCATTCATGTCCGGGAACGGGTATGTGGAGGAGGTGGTGCGCACCCTGCGCGCCAAGGGGATGAAGATCACGCCCCAGCGGGTGGCCGTGCTCCGGTTCCTGGAGGGGAACCGGGACCACCCCTGCGTGGAAGAGATCCACCGGGCGGTGACCCGGACCTTCCCGACCATTTCCCTCGCCACCATCTACAACACCCTGGAAACCCTGGAAAAGGTCGGGGCCGTCCGGTCGGTGTATGTGGGCACGGGCCGCAGACACTATGACCCCGAAACCCGCCCCCACGACCACGTGGTGTGCGTGCGATGCCGCCGCATCCAGGACGTGTTCCCCGAGGGCCGGCGGTTGGCCCGCATTCCCAGGGACCTCAAAGACAAATTTTCCGACCTTTCCGCCAGCGTGTTGTTCCAAGGCACGTGCGCCGACTGCGGTTCGTCCTCGCCGTCCTGATCGCCCTGGCGGCCGGCAGGGGGCAGGCCCAGGTGGAGGGGATGCTGACCGGCCGGCTGGAGTGGGCGGGGGAGGTCGAGGTCGCGGCCGACGTGTGGGTGGCCCCCGGGGCCGAACTTGTGGTTCGGCCGGGAACCCGCGTGCGCTTCGCCGAGGCCCCGAGCACCAAGACCGATCCCCTCTTTTGGCAGCCCGGCACGGAACTCGCCGTGGGGGGCGTGCTCCGGGTTGAGGGAACCCCGGGTGCCCCGGTGGTGTTCGAGGGCCCGGCCTGGGGCGGACTCGTGGCGGCACCGGGATCCGCCGTGACCCTTCGGCACGGGGTGGTGCGGGGAGCGGAGGAAGGGTTCCTCGTGGTGGGGGCGCTGGCCGAGGTCGAGGGGGTGCGGATCGAAGGGGGGGCAACGGGCGTCGTGGCCGGCCCTGGCGGACGGCTCACGGGCCGGGATCTGGAGGTCCAGGGCAGCGAGGTCGGGATCCTCCGGGCCGGGGGCGAACTCGCAGTGGAGGGGCTTGTGGTGGACGCGGCCGACGCGGGGACCCTGGAGGTGCCGGAAGCCGCGCCCGACGCGGTGCCCTTGGAGCCCCGAGCCGTCGCCGGCCCCCGGGTCGAACTGCTGGGGGAGTACACCGTGGACCGGGACGAGACCTGGTCCGGAGAGGTCGTCGTGTCCGGCCGGGTCACGGTGGTGCCGGAGGCGGTGCTCACACTGGCACCGGGGACCCGGGTGCGGTTCCGGCGGATCGACACGAACGGCGACGGCCTGGGGGAGGGGGAACTCCTCGTCCTGGGCGGCATCCGGAGCCTAGGGACCCTTTCGGCGCCCGTGGTGTTCGAGTCGGCCGAGGCCGAGCCCCGGCCGGGGGACTGGGACAAGGTGAGTCTGATCGCCTCGGAGGACCCCGGGAACCGATTCGCCTACACGGTGTTTCGCCACGGGGTCCAGGCCCTCCACGCCCATTTTTCGGCGATGACCGTGGAGGACTGCCTGTTCGCCGAGAACGTCCGGGCCGTGCAGTTCCAAGAGAGCCCGTCCACGGTCATCCGCCGCAGCGTGTTTTGGAAGAACAAGCAGGCCCTTCGGTTCCGCGACTCCCAGGTCGCCGTGGCCGGGGTCTGGCTGGGCCGAAACCTCTACGGCGTCCACGCGTTTCGCGCCAAGTTGGCGTTTACCGAGGGGGAGCTAACGGCCCACCCGCTGGGAAGCTTTCTCGCGAAGGAAAGCCGGGTCACCCTCGAGCGGGTCCGGTTCTCGGCCGGACGGGACGGGGCGAGGTTCAAGGATCCAGGAGGGGTCGTCGAGATCCGGGCCTGCACGGTTCGCGATGTGGCCCAGGACGCCCTTTCGTTCCAGGAGGTGGAAGCCCGGGTCGAGGGATGCGAGCTCGACGGAGCCGGGCTCGACCTAGTGGGGGCGGACAACGCCGAGGTCGTGCTCCGCCACAACCTCCTCGGCTTCTCGGGCCGGCACGCGATTCACGTGAGCGGCCCGGCCCGGGTGGACGCGCGGTGGAACCGGTGGGGGGGCGACCCGGCCGAGAGGATCCACGACGGAACGGACGAGCCAGGGCTCGGGACCGTACTGTGGGAACCCAAGGAGGAACCATGATCCGGACCGTGGTGGCCGGGGCTCTGATCGCGATCGCCATGGGGGGAGCGTGGGCCGAATCCCTCGACGCGATTCGGACGCGGCTCAGGGCGGAAGCCGGTGTGTGCGAGACCTCCCGGGACGACCGGGACCTTCCCATGGTTGGGCTCGTGGTTCTCCCCGGCGACACCCACGACCGCCTGGCCCGGGACCTGACCGGGCAACCCGAAACGGCCGGTGTGCTCCGCAAGGTGGCGCCGCGGCTGCGGCCGGGTGAGCGGGTGTTCGTACCCCGGGCGCTCCTGTCTCCACTCCTGGCCGACCCGCGGCTCGACGTGCTTCGGCTCGACGAGACCCTCCCCACCCTCTGGCGGCTCGTGCGCACCCGGGTGGACACGAGCGAGGGGGGGACGGCGGTGGCGGTCCGGAACCTCCAACGCCTCAACGGCATCACCGACCCCACGCGACTCCCCAGGGGGGCGCGGATTCTCGTGCCCCGTAGTCTCCTCAAAGGACGGGAGGCCGGCCCGGCTCCCCCCCTGCGGCTTTCTCGCCGGTACCGGGTGAAGGACGTTTCGGGGCTGGGCCGCACCCCGAAGGCGTCCCAGTTCCCGGCGGCACTGAGGCGCCGGCTGCGGGGCAGGCGCGTCTGGAAGCGTCAGCTTCTCCCCCGGAAACCCGACCTGGTGGTGATCCACACCACCGAGCACGGGGGGGCGCCGTTCGAAAACGTGGCGGCCTATATCCGGCGCAAACGCCTGGCCAACTACCTCATCGGACCCGACGGCACGGTGTACGAGATCGTGCCCGACCGGTACCGGGCCCACGGCTGCGGCCAGAGCCTCTGGGAAGGGCGTTACGAGGTGGACTTTAACGCGATCAACGTGGAGGTGTACGCGGACACCCGCGCGGGAGACGACATCCGCCCGGCCCAATACGAGGCGCTTCGGGCCCTTTTGGCCACCCTCCGGGGCCGGTATCCGGGCCTCCACGAGGGCCGGGTGGTGACCCACCGGATGGTGGCCTTGAACTACGCCACGGGTATGCGGGCGCGAAAGGGGGACCCCTACCGGTTCGACTGGGCCCAGGCCGGGCTCCCCGACAACAGCCAGATGATCGACCAGGACGTGCTCGTGGGTCGGGCAAAGCCGTGCTACGACCCCCGTTACGCCGACCGGGTGACCGAAGGCCAGGAGGCCGCCGCCCGCATGGGCGAGCTGTGAAGCGGCTGGGCGGCTGGGCAGCTCGGCGGTCAACGGCCGTTCGTCGGAGGTCGCGGGTCGTACGTCGTAGGTCGTTGGACTTCTGTGAGTCGTAGGTCGTAGGTCGTAGGTCGCAGGTCGTTGGTCGTGCGCAGTTGAAGTTGAACGATTCACGATTCACGATTCGCGATTCACGGCAGTTCCCCCGTCCGCACGTCCCAGCGTTAGCACGGTGAAGCGACTTGCGGTAGTTGACGGCCGTTCTCTCGACAAACGACAAACGACCAACGACCCGCGGCAGTTGTCCTTCCGCACGTCCACGCGTCCTAACGTTCGCGCGGTGGAACGACCTGCGGCAGTGCAAAAAAACGGCCTCGGGCCAGGAGGAAAGCCCGAGGTCGCGAACCCGCGGCCCGGAAAGGAGGGGAAAACAGGCCGCGGGGGAACGCTCCCTATATCAGTATAACCAGCCTCTTCCCGTAGGGAACCCCCGAATCGCTTCGGGGAGTTTTGGGGGCGTCGTTTTCCCGTGACGACAGGTGCGCTTCATGTCACCTCCCCGGAGCGTCCCGGGTCGGGTCGAACGGCCCGAGGCCGTCGGCGCCGAAGGTGAAGGAGAGGATCCGGGTGGTGCCGGTGTGGCGGCCGCTCGCGTAGTTCTCCTCGTGGAACGGCACGAGCACCCCGTCGACCTTGCGGAAGTCGGCATACTCCGTGGCGAAGGGGGCCGCGTGCCCGGGCGCCCGGAGCACCCCCTCCACCCGGTCGACCCGGCGGGTCACCGCGTTCACCCAGAACACAAGGTCGAGTTCCATGGACCAGGGAAGGCCCACGAGGCGGTACGTTTGGCCGTTTCGGGTGCGGTTGCCGCGATCCTCCAGGAGCTTGCGGTGGTGGGTGAACACCCACGGGATGGCCGAACGGAGGAGTTGATAGCGCATGGCCAGGAGGGGGAGTCCCCCCACCCGCTGAAGCTGGCCCGCATCTCCCCTCCAGCCCCGGGCACCGTTGAGAACGCGCACCTCGGTGGACCGGGGGTAGGCGATCTCGACCCGGAGCTTGTCGGGTGCCCGAAACTCCCGGACCATCCGGCCGACCTGGCCCCGGAGCCGGGCCGTGATCTCGGCCTCCGCCCGGAACGCCTCCATCCGGGCGGCCGCCCGGGGGCCGCCGTAAGCCGCGACCACCGAGTCGAGAAGCGCCGGGAGGTTCCCGGCCCCGGCCGGAACCGCGAGCAATCCGAAGAAAAGCAGGGCGAACGCAAACCGGATCACGGCAGATCTCCCAGTCCCAGCACCCGGGCGAGGTTGTCCCCCAGGACGGCGGCGCGCTCGTCGGCGGTGAGGCCGGCCGCTTCCATGTCCTTCAGGTACCGGGGAAGCCCGAGGAGCGGGTAGTCGCTTCCGAACACGAGCCGGTCGGCGCCGGCGATGTGCAGGAGTCGCCGATACACGTCGGGCTTGTAGAGGAACGGTCCGGCCGCCGTGTCGTACCACACGTTGTGGAGCACCTCGTCGGCCTCCCGCCGGAGGAGGTGGTACACGAAAAGCCCGCCGCCCCAATGGGCCAGGATCCAGCGGGTGCGCGGGTGGGCCCGCACCAGCGCGTAGATGTCCTCGAGGCCCATGGGGGCTTTGCCCGGATACGCGTGACCCACGGCCTCGTTGGTGTGGAGGAGCACCGGGACCCCGGCCTCGGCCGCCAGTTCGGCCAGGGGGCCTAGGGCGGCCCGCACATCGGCCCCGAGCCCGGCGCCGTAGGTGGCGATCTCCCCCAGGCCCCGGGCCCCGGCGGCCAGGCACCGCTCGGCCTCCCGCAGGGCGGCCCGGCCCCGCAGGGGGTTCACGCAGGCGAAGGGCACGATCCGGGCCGGGAACCGGGCCGCGGCGTCGAGCACGTAGTCGTCGCACAGCCGGGTTTTGCCGTCGTCGTTCCAGGGGAACCCGAACGCCACGGCGGCCTGGATGCCGTTTTCGTCGAGGTAGGCCACGAGCTCGGTCGCCCCCACGAGCCGGGCCTTGGGGTCCTCGTAGAGGAGACGAAAGTCGGGTTCGCCTCCGAAGAATGCCTCCCGGTCGGCCCGGAGTTCCGGGGGCGCGATGTGGGTGTGGGCGTCGAGGATCATCCCGTTTTTCCTGAAAAACGTGTATCTTTTGCCGCGATCATACCGGCCGCTCCGGCCGGTGTCCACAGCCGCCGGGCGGCCAGAGCCAGAACCGCGGTGGAGGCCACCCGTCCCACGTCCAGCGCGGCCGCCCCGGCCACCACCCCCACCCAGTCGAATCCGGCGATCCCCACGCACAGGCCGAGGCCGATCGCGGCCACTTCGGCCGCGGTCGAGGTGGTGACCGGGCCCGTGCGGCCCCCGTGCACGAACAACGCCCGGAGGAACGAGAGCGCCACCGTGAGGGCCGGCACCGGCACCAGGAGGGCCGCGGGCACGAACGCGAGGGCGGCGAGATCGGGCCGAAGGCCCGACACCCCTTCGAACCAGAACCGGGCGAGGGGGGTGAGGGCCACCAGGCCGAGCCCCAGGGACGTGGCGGCCCCGAGCCCCGCGGCGAACCGCCGAAGCGGCCGGTATCCCTCTCGGCCCTCCCCCAAAAGCGCGATCGCCACTTCCTGGAACGAAAGTCCGAGACAACTGAACAGGAACACGAGCGAGCGCACCACCGGGAACACGGCCAGGCTCGCCACCGGCTCCCGCGCCCGGGCCAAAAAGAACGTGATCGTGGGATGCACGGCCAGGGTGAGGAGGGTGCTCAGGGCCAGCGGCAGGTAGAACCGGGCGATGTCCCGGTACCCCGGGGGCGGGGCGGCCGCCGGCACCTCCCGCAGCTCCGCCAGGGGTTTCCCGGTCATGAGCCGCACGGCCAGGGCCTCGGCCGTGACCCCGGCCGAGAGGGCGGCGGCCCCCACGAGGGCCCCGGCCAGGCCCGTCGGGGCCAGCGCCAGGGCGGTGGCCGCCATGCCGGCGAGCCGCACGGCCGTGCCCAGGCCGACCCGCCGGGTGCGGCCGACCCGGATGAGCACTCCCTGGAGGAACCGGCGGTACCCGATGACCCCGGGCCAGGGCAGGAGGAGCACGAGGGCCGGGTGGGCGAGCCGGGCCACCGGCGCCGGGAGCCCGAAGAGATCGTCGGCCAGCACCCGGAACACCGGGGGGAGCACGGCGACGGCCAGGGCGGCCGTGACCAGGGCGGAAAGCCCGTAGCTGAACCGCCGGAGCCGCTCGGTGGACGGGGCGTCCCGGGCCAGGGCCGTCACGGCCGCCATCAGCATGATCACCGGAGCCTCGAACACCAGGGCCAGGGAAAAGGCCACCCCGAAGGCGGCCAGGTTTTCCTTGGGCGCGGGGAGCCTGGCCACCACCGCGGCCAGGAACGGCCCCTCCACGCTCATCATGATCCAGGTGGCGGCGAGCGGGGCCCAGAAGGCGGCGATGCGGCGGGCGGTGAGCTGGGACGAATCGGGCGTCATGGTCTCCTCGGAAGGGAAGGGGAGGCTACCAACCCGGCGCCCCCTGTAGCAAGGCCACGGGTGGTGTGATCCCTCGGTCATTTTCCCCCTTGCAACGGTGAGGGCGGAGCGTATGATTCGCGCCGAATCGGCACGCCGGGAGCGCGGGCAACCTCCCTTCCACCCGCCAAAAACGGGGCGATCGTGAGTCTCCCCCGCGCTTCCGCCGGGGCGGCCGGTTCGGGTACACCTATTGGAGGCTCGCCATGCGGATCGCCCTTGCCTACAACGCCAAGCCCGGCGTGCGCACCGAGATCGCCCGGCTTCGGCCCGAGTTCCTCGTTCCCGAAGACGAAGACGAACCGCCGGATCGCGGCGGCGTGGGCACCGACGAGGACGCCTACGCCGAATGGGACACCTCGGAAACCATCCTGGCGGTGGCCGACGCCCTGGCCCAGCGGGCCGAGGTGCGCCTCGTGGAGGCCCGGGACGGGTTCCCCGAACGGGTGCGCCGGGCCGCGCCGGACCTCGTGTTCAACATGGCCGAGGGGCTCCACGGCCCGAGCCGTGAGGCCCAAGTCCCGGCCGTCCTCGAACTCCTTCGCATCCCGTACACCGGTTCCGACCCCCTGACCCTGGCCGTGTGCCTCGACAAGGCCTGGACCAAGGCCGTGCTGGCCCATGCCGGCGTGGCCACGGCGCCGTTTGCCGTGCTGGAGGGGCCCGACGAGGTCTCGCGGGCCGGGGAAGTCGGGTTCCCGGCCATCGTGAAGCCCGCCTGGGAGGGGTCGAGCAAGGGCATCCGCGACGACCAGGTGGTCCGCACCCCGGCCGAGCTCGCCGCGCGGGTGGGGCGGGTCTGGGACACGTACCGCCAGCCCGTGGTCGTGGAGAAGTTCCTCACGGGCCGGGAGTTCACGGTGGCGATCCTGGGGAACGGCGCGGACCTCCGGGTGCTCCCCCCCGTGGAGATCCGGTTCGACGACCTGCCCGCCGGGGCGAACCCGGTGTATTCCTGGGAGGCGAAATGGGTCTGGGACCGGCCCGAGGCCCCCCTGGACCTCTTCGAGTGCCCGGCCCGGCTCTCCCCGGCGGAGGCCGCGGAGATCGAGGACCTCTGCCGCCGCACGGCCCGGGCCCTACGCCTCAGGGACTGGGCCCGGATCGACCTGCGCATGGACGAGCGGGGCCGCTTGCACGTGCTCGAGGTGAACCCCCTGCCCGGGGTGCTCCCGCGCCCCGAGGACAACTCGTGCTACCCCAAGGCCGCCCGGGCCGCCGGGTTCGACTACCCGTCCATGATCTGGGCCGTGGCGGAGGCCGCCTGCCGCCGGCTCGGGCTGGAGCCCCCCCGATGAGGCCCGTGGTTCTTCTCCACAACGCCGTTCCCCCCGGAGCCGACCCCTCGGAGGCCGGGGTGCTCGACGAGGTCGCCGACGTCCGGGAGGCCCTGCGGGCCGCGGGCACCGAGGCCGAGGTCCTGGGGATCTCCCCCGCCGACGCCCTCCAACGCCTGGCCGAGCTCGCCCGCCGCCCGGAGCGGCCCGTGGTGGTGAACCTCTGCGAGGGGCTCGGGGGGGAGGCCTTGCATGAGGTGACGGTGGCCGGGATCCTCGAGGTGCTGGGAATCCCCTTCACCGGCAACTCCCCCCGGTCGCTCGCCTGGTGCCTCGACAAGCGAGTGGCCAAGGCCGTGCGCGGTGCGGCCGGGGTGTCCACCCCCCAGGCCCGGGTGTTCCGGGCCCTGCCGAAACTGAGGGCCCTCGAGGGGCTCACGTTTCCCCGGGTGGTGAAGCCGAGTCGCGAGGACGCGAGCCTCGGGGTGGACCAGGGGGCCCTGGTGCACACCCCGGAGGCCCTTCGGGACCGGGTGGCCTGGTGCCTCAAGACCTTCCGCCAGCCGGTCCTGGCCGAGGCCTTCGCGCGCTCGGCCCCGCCGACCCGGGGCCGCTTCTCGAGATCGTACGGGCCACGGGGGTGTTCCGGCCCGAGGAGGTCGAGGTGGCCGCGGAGGTGCTTTCGGCCGCGGCCGAGCGGGGCGAGGCCTCGGGGTATAGGTGCCGGGTGGCCGAGGGGCCGGAAGGGCCCGTGGGGTTCGCCTGCTACGGCCCCACCCCCTGCACCCGGGGCACCTACGACCTCTATTGGATCGCGGTGGCCCCCCGGGCCCAGGGCCGGGGCGTGGCCCGGCGGCTTCTCGAGGCCGTCATCGCCGAGGCCCGGGCCGAAGGCGGCCGGCTCCTCGTGGCCGAGACCTCCGGCACCCCGGCCTACGGCCCGGCCCACCGGCTCTACGAGGCCTGCGGGTTTCGGCTCGCGGCCCGCATCGACGACTTCTATCTTCCCGGGGACGCGAAACTCGTGTTCGTGCGTTCCCTCGGAGTTCCGCCCTCACCCTAGCCCACAAGGAGGCAACCGACGATGGAACAGTGGCGGAAGCTCCTCGCCTCGGCGGTCCGGGAGCCGAGGCAGCTCCAGCGCCTTTTCCCGGAGCTGGACGTGGCCGCCCTCGAACGGGTGGTCGAGAAGTACCCGATGTGCGTGAACCCGTACTACCTGAGCCTGGTGGGATCGCCCGACGACCCGATCGGGCGGCAGGCCATCCCCCACCCGGCGGAGCTCGAGCGGTGGGTGGCCGTGGAGGACCCGCTCGCCGAGGAGAGCATGAGCCCGGTGCCGTGCCTGGTGCACCGGTACCCGGACCGGGCGCTCTTCCTGGTGACGACCCGGTGCGCCATGTACTGCCGGTTTTGCACCCGCAAGCGCAAGGTGGGCGAGGACCACCCCGTCACCCGGGAGATGCGGCGGGAGGCCCTGGAGTACATCCGGCGCACGCCGGAGATCCGCGACGTGATCGTGTCGGGCGGGGATCCGTTCCTCCTGGACGACGAGGATCTGGACGAGGTGCTCCGGGGGGTTCGGAGCATCCCCCACGTGGAGATCGTCCGGATCGGCACCCGGGTCCCGTGCACCCTGCCCCAGCGGGTGACCCCCCGGCTCGTGGCGGTGCTCAAGCGCTATCACCCCCTCTACGTGAACGTGCACTTCGAGCACCCCCGGGAGGTCACCCCGGAGGCCCAGCGGGCCCTGCGGCGGCTCGCCGACGCCGGGATTCCCCTGGGCAACCAGTCGGTTCTGCTGCGGGGGGTGAACGACGACCCCCGGGTCTTCCGGGAGCTCAACCAAAAGCTCCTTGCCTGTCGGGTCCGGCCGTATTACCTGTACCAGGCTGATCTCGTGGCGGGAACGGAGCACTTCCGAACCCCGGTGGAAACCGGGATCCGGGTGATCGAGGGCCTGCGGGGCCACACCTCCGGGCTCGCGGTGCCCCAGTTCGTGATCGACGGCCCCGGAGGCGCCGGGAAGATCCCGCTCCTGCCCGAGTACGTGGTGGAGCGGACGGCCGAGCGGGTTGTGCTCCGGAACTACTGCGGTAAGGTGACCCTCTATCCCGAGGTGCCGCTGGGGCCCGGGGAGGCCGAGGCGTCGGCGGCGACGGTGGGCTTCTGAGAAAGGGAGGATGCGACGATGAAGATCCGTTGGGTTGCGGCGGTGGCGGTGGCGGGCCTCGCGCTCGCCGGGTGCGGGGTGTCGAAGCAGATCGTGGCCGAGAAGGACGCGGCCCTGACCGCCTGCCAGAAGGACCTCGAGGCCTGCCGGGGCGAGCGGGCGGCGGCCCAGGCCGAGGCCGACCGGCTCAAGGCAGACCTCTCGGGGGCCCGAGCCGCGGCCGACAGGACGAAAGCGGATCTCGAGGCCTGCCGGAAGGACGCGGCCGCCAAGGGCGAGGAGGCGGCCGGCCTCAAGGCCGAGCTCGACCGGTGCCGGGCCGACGCCGAGGCGGCGAAGCGCCGGGCCGAGGAGCTGGAGCGCCGGGAGGCCGAGCTGCGGGAGAAGCTCAAGGCCGAGATCGAGGCCAAGAACGTGGAGATCGAGCGGCTCAAGGGCCGGCTCGAGGTCCGGGTGCTGGACGGCATCCTCTTTCCCTCGGGAAGCGCCGACATCCTGCCCGAGGGGAAATCGGTGCTCGACCGGATCGCCGAGGTGCTCAAGAACGACCGGGGGCTCGTGCGGGTGGAGGGCCACACCGACAACGTGCCCATCGGTCCCAACCTCAAGGACAAGTACTTCTCCAACTGGGAACTCTCGGCCGCACGGGCCGCGAGCGTGGTGCGCTACTTCCAGTATGCCCACGGCATCGACCCCAAGCGCCTCGAGGTGGTGGGCCTGAGCGCCTTCCACCCCGTGGACACCAACGACACCCCCGAGGGCCGGCAGCGAAACCGCCGGGTCCAGATCGTGCTGACCGCCCAATAACGTGTTGCCGGGGGGCGGCGACGCCGCCCCCCGGGACTCCCTCCCATGCCGAACTTGCCGTCCGATAGGCCCCGCGCCGGGCCGGGCGGGCCCCGGCCGGCCCTGGGCACGTTCCTCGGGGTGTACCTGCCCACGGTGCTCACGATCCTGGGGGTGATCCTCTACCTCCGGCTCGGGTGGGTCGTGGGCCACGCCGGGCTCTGGGCGTCGCTCGGGATCGTGGTGCTCGCGAACGGCATCACGCTCCTCACCTCCTGGTCGCTCGCGGCCATCGCGACGAACGGCAAGGTTGGGATCGGCGGGGCCTACTTCATCATCTCCCGCAGCCTGGGGCTCGAGGTGGGGGGCGCCATCGGGCTGCCGCTCTTCCTCTCCCAGGCCCTGAGCGTCACCCTGTACGCCTACGGCCTGGCGGAATCCCTGACCTTCGTGTGGCCCGAGATCCCGGTGCCGGCGGCGGCGTTCGCCATCGTCGCGGCGGTGGCCCTGTTGGCGCTCGGGGGCGCCGCGGCGGCCCTGCGGGCCCAACTTCCCATCCTCGGGCTGATCGGGCTTTCCCTCGCGGCCCTCCTGGCCGGCGCCGTGGCCGAACCCCGGGGCAGCCTGGGCCTGGGCCCCTCGGGCGAGGTGCCGTTCTGGACGGCCTTTGCCGTGTTCTTCCCGGCCGTCACCGGCATCATGGCCGGGCTCGGGCTGTCCGGGGACCTCCAGGACCCCCGGCGGGCGATCCCCCGGGGCACCCTGGCCGCCTGGGCCACGGGGTTCGCCGTGTACCTGGCCACGCCGTTTCTCCTGGCCTGGGCCGTACCCGCCGAGGACCTCCGGTCCGATCCCCTGGTCTGGACCCGGGTGGCCGTGCTGGGCGCCTGGCTCGTCTTTCCGGGGCTCTGGGGCGCCATCTTCTCCTCGGCCGTGGGGTCGGTGCTCGGCGCGCCCCGCACGCTCCAGGCCATGGCCCTGGACGGCCTGGTGCCCCGGTGGCTCGCCCGGCGAAGCCGGCGGCTGGGGGAGCCCGTGGCCGGGCTCGCGGTCACGGCGGGGTTGGCCCTGGGGGCGACCTTCCTCGGGGAGCTCAACCTGGTGGCCGAGGTCGTGTCCATGTTCTTCCTCACGGTCTACGGCACCGTGAACCTGGTGGCCGCCCTGGAGGGGCTCTCGGGCGACCCCTCGTGGCGGCCCCAGGTGCGGGTGCCCTGGGCCCTGAGCCTCGCCGGGGCGCTCGGGTGCCTCGGGGTCATGGTGCTGATCAATCCGGTGGCGAGCGCCGTGGCCGTGGTGGCCGAGGGGGGGCTGTGGCTCACCTTCCGCCGCCGGGAGCACCGGGCCGCCTGGGGCGACGTGCGCCGGGGACTCCTGGAGGCCCTGGTGCGCTGGTGCCTGGTGCGGCTTTCGAACCTGCCCGTGACCCCGCGGAGCTGGCGGCCCCACATCCTGCTCTTCGTGGAGCGGGTGGAGGAGCGGCTCGACCTCGTACGGTTCGCCACCTGGTTCACCCAGGAGCGGGGCCTCGTGACCGTGTGCGAGATGTGGGAGGAGGCCGAGGAGCTGCCCGGCGATCCCCTGGAGCGGCGGGCCGAGATCGACCGCGTGCTCCGGGCCGAGGGCCTCGTGGCCTTCGGCGAGGTGGACGTGGTGCCCTCGGTGGAGCAGGGGCTCTTCGCCGTGGCCCAGGCCAACGGCATGGCCGGTATCGCGAGCAACACCCTGATGCTCGGCTGGCCCCAGGACCCCGACCGGCTCGCGGCCTGGCTCCGGGTGGCCACAAGGCTCGAGCCCATGCACAAATCGCTCATCCTGGGGCGGGCCGAGCCGCCGTGCCCCCGGCGGTCCCAGCCCGAGGTCCACGTGTGGTGGGGCGGGCTCGAGCGAAACGGCGACCTCATGCTCCTCCTGGCCTACCTCCTCACCCGGAACCCCGAGTGGCGCCGCTCCACGATCCGGGTGCTGAGCATCGCCTCCAACGAGATGATGCGCGAGGCCACTGAGCGGAACCTCCGGCTTCTCATGCCGGAAATCCGGATCGAGGCCGAGGTGGAGGTGCTCCTGCGGCCGGCCGGCGGCACGGTGGCCGAGATGATCGCCGAACGAAGCGGCGAGGCCGACGTCGTGTTCCTCGGGCTTGCGCTCCCGAAGCCCGGGGACGAGGCCGCCTACGCCCAGCGCCTGACGGCCCTGGCCGCGGGGCTTCGCACCTTCTTCTTCGTCCGAAACGGGAGCGTGTTCGTGGGGGACCTCGTGCTCCCCGAGCCGGCCACACCGGAGGAAGAACCCCCGGCCGAGGAGCCAGCGGACGAGGTCTGAGCGGCGAAGACCCTGCCCCCGGTACAAAGCTCGGGAAACGTATGCCCAAACGAGAGGCCTTCGCCCAGCGGGTGCGGGCAGGGGCCGTTGTGGGGGAGACCGCCATGCGTTTCCCGGTGGGCCGCGAGAGGGCCTGACCATGGACCGCAGACCGGCAACCGTGGACCGAAGTTTCTCGGAGGAAGGAAACAAAATGAGGTTCTTCCGGCAAATCGTTAGGTGCCCGGGGGTGGAGGTCGAGCAACCCCTTTCGACATGATCGCCATGGTTCCAAAGAAAGAGTCGCCGCCATGCGGCCGATCCTGTGGGTTGGAACCACCTACACGATCGGAGGT
>NZ_BAAHFQ010000062.1:0-18209 GCF_054681715.1 Deferrisoma sp. | reverse complement strand
TGCCGGGCCGAGCAACTCACCGTGGGCGAGGGGGAGATCTACTCGGTGTTCGAGCCCGACAAGAAGCGCATCGGGTTCTGGGAGACGGTGGAGCGCTACATCGACGCCAACGGCCCCCTGGTGGCCTCGGGCGAGTTCACCCCGCCCCGGCGCACCGGCAAGTTCAAGGGCGCCAACATCGGCCACAGCCCCACCTACGGGTTCACGGCCCAGGTGGCCGAGGTGGAGGTGGACAGCGAGACGGGCGAGATCCGGGTGGTGAACTACTGGGAGGCCGGGGACTGCGGCCAGGCCATCAACCCCCAGAGCGTGGAGGGCCAGGTGGAGGGATCCATCGTGATGGGCATGGGCCAGGCCCTGTTCGAAGAGCTCAAGGTGGCCGAGGACGGCCGGCTCCTCAACCCCAACCTCCACGACTACAAGATCCCGACGGCCGCGGATCTGCCGGCCATCCGGACCCACATCGTGGACAGCTACGACCCGGACAGCCCCTTCGGGGCCAAGGAGTCGGGGGAGGGGCCGATCCAGCCCGTGATCCCGGCCATCTTGAACGCCATCTACGACGCCATCGGGGTACGGTTCACCGAGATGCCGGTGACGCCCGAGAAAGTGCTCGAGGCCCTCGAGCGCCAGAAGGCCGAAAGGAGCTAGGTCATGGACGCCGCCAAGGTACGCGAACTCGTGAACGACCCCCGACGGGTGGGGGTGATGGCCACCACGAACCGCGCCGGGGAACCGAACGCCGCGGTGTTCGGCTCGCCCTACATGCCCGACGACTACACCCTGGTGATGGGCCTGGGGGAGACCCGCACGGCCCAGAACCTGCTGGAGACGGGCCGGGCCGCGTTCCTCACCGTGCTCCCGGCCGAGAACCCCATGGAGACAAAAGGGGTCCGGATCTACCTCAAGGTGCGCGCCATGGAGAAGGAAGGCCCCAACCTCGAGGCCGTGAAGGACCGGATCCGCAAGGCGGCCGGAGACCGGGCCGCGGCCCGGGTGAAGTACGCCGTGTTCTTCGACATCGAGGCGGCCCGGCCGCTGATCGACTGGAGCCCGGCGAGCAAGGATCCTCTCACTTAAGCGCCGGCCGGGCGTCTGCAAAATCTTGAAGTGCGAACGGCCGGCGGGCCTTTGGCTCGCCGGCCGTTTCCCTTCAAAGGGATTGCCGGAGGCGGGTGGGGAACGGGCCCCCCCCGGAACCATTCCCCATTCCCCCTCTCCGATTCCCCCTCCCCCCGCCCTACCCCCTCGCCGCCAGCAACCGGTCGAGCTTGGAGCGAAGGGCCGTGAGGGCGAGCCGGGTCGGGGTCAGGGCCCCCCGGGCCCGGCCCAGGTTGAGCAGCGTTTCCTGGTACGACCGGGGCACCTCGGGGGTTTCGGGCTTGCGCTCCAGGGTGAGGGCCCCGGTGGGGCAGCGGGTCACGCACAGCCCGCACCCGATGCACCGCTCGGCGGCCAGTCGGACCTTCTTGTCCTCGAGGGTGAAGGCCCCCGTCTGGCAACGCTTCACGCATTTCCCGCACCCCACGCAGGCCTCCTCGTCCAGCCGGACCACGAAGGCGCTCGACACGATCTCGGCCGGCCGGGGGTGGCGGGCGATGTTCTTGAGCACCTGGCAGCAGCACCCGCAGCAGCAGCAGATGTTCACGGCCTTCTGGGCGTTGGAGGGCTGGAGCACCAGCCCCTCCTCCTCGGCCCGGGCCAGGATCCCCAGGGCCTCCTCGACGTCGATCACCCGGCCCACCCCGCGGCGCTCGTAGTAATCGGCGGCCGTTCCGAAGATGAGGCAGGCCTCCTCGAGCTTCCCGCAGCCCTTGCCCGCGATCTCGTGCTCCCGGCGGCAGATGCACGGGGCCACCAGGATCTTCTTCTGCTGGCGCACCAGTTCCTCGGCCCTCTCGTGGGCCATGACCGCGTTCTCCACCTCCACGGCCTTGCCCACCGGCACCGTGCGAAGCTGCGGGCTCTTCTTCCAAAGTTCCGGGTCAAACACGTGGGGCAGGTACTCGTTCACGTCCCGCACGAGCTCGGGGTCGAGATCGTTCACGTGGTACTCCCAGATCCCGATCACGAACTGCGCCGCCATGTAGAGGGTGGGCTTTCCCGGCCGGGCCATCGAGAACACGAGGCCCCGCTGGACCATGCTCTCCAGCCGGCGCTCGGCCTCCTCGACCGGGAGCTTGGCCCGCCGGGCGATCACCCGCGCCTCCTCGGGAATCACGGTGAGGCACAGGGCGAGCTCGGCCTCCTCGGGGGTGAAGAGCCTCTTCAGAATCCGGATCTCGACCCCGGACTCGGTGCGGGGGTACCCGCCGGGAAGCCGGTCGAGATGCCGGGCCAATCGCTCGTATACGTCTTTTGGCATGGGAGTTCCTCGGTTCCGAAGGGAGGGAGTTCGGTCCATCCAGGGCACAAACATGAATATTCATTCACCCCACAGACCCTACACGAAACCTCCCCGGGCCGCAACGGGTTTTTGGCCTGCCGGGGGTTCCCTTTCCGGGAACTCCTGGTACGCTCACCGATGTACGGCCCCGGGCGGAAAGGAGTGGGCCATGGGATTTTTCAACCGACTGTTCGGCGGCCGGGAGGAGCTTCCGGAACTCGACGCCGCAAACCCGGTCGCGCGGCGTCTCGACGAGGTGAAACCCGCCCTCGAGGACCTGGCCAGGCGGGTCCGGGATCCCCTGGAGGTGGTGCCCTGCCCCCACGGGACCTTCGTGTTCATCGGGAAACCCCAGAAGCGCTTCGGCGCGGCCTGGGTCGAGGGAAACGAAGTCAAGAACCTCCGCCAGTTCGCGGAGGAGCACCACATCCCGCCCGACCGGCTGGGGTCGCTGGTGGAAACCCTCCAGCAACTCTATGAGCGCGAGGCCCTGAGCGCCCCCCGGTACGTGACCCGGGTGGCCGACCGGACCGTGGTGGTGGACGCCTCGGAGGAACTCGGCCGGAAGGTCGAACAGGTGCTCGAGCAAAGCGCCACCCATTAGGGGAGCCCCGTGCTCCCCCTTTGCGATCCGGAACCGGCGCATCCCCGACGCGATCGCCCGGGGCCCGGGGCCCCGCCGGTTCCTTAGCGGCCCGGCCGTTCCAGCGGAACGCCGGGCCGTTTCGTGGAGAGCGGCCCGGCGCGGCCGGTTCTCCCGTTCCCCCTCGCGCCCCCCCGCCCGGGACCTCAGCCGGATCCGCCGCAGCCCTGGTCGATGGCCCGGAGGATGTCATCGAGACGCGCCTCGGCCAGCCCGATGCAGGTGTCCGCCGCGCCGTAGTACATCTTCAGGGTGCCGTCCGGCTCGGGGACGATGCCGCAGGGGAACACCACGTTGGGCACGTCGCCGGTGCGCTCGTAGGGCTCCTCGGGCCCGAAGATGAAGTGGGGCGCGTACCCCAGGACCCGCTCGGGCCGGTCGGCGTCGAGGAGCATCGCGCCGACCCGGTAGAGGGTACCGGCCCCCGTGCCCCGCACCCCGTGGTAGAGCACGAGCCAGCCCCGGTCGGTCCGGATCGGGGGCGTGCTCGCCCCGAGCTTCGAGCCCGACCACCCGGGCTCGGGCGCCAGCACCACCCGGGCGTCGCCCCAGTGGCGCAGGTCCGGGGAGTACTGGATCCAGATGGAGCCGGGCACCCCGTGGTATCCCCCGGGCCGGTCGAGCATGGCATACCGGCCGGAGAAGGTCGTGGGAAACAGGACGGCGTCCTTGTTGGGCACCTCGGTCACCAGGGCGATCCGCTCGAACTCCACGAAATCCCGGGTCCGGGCCAGACCTACCCGTGGGCCGTGGCGGCTGAACGCCGTGTAGGTGATGTAGTAGGCGTCGCCGATCGGGGTGATCCGAGGGTCCTCCAGGCCGTACTCCTCGTAGGGCCCGAACTCCGGGTCGTCCGAGGGCTCCACCCAGGGCCGGGGGTCCACCCGGAACCGGTACCCGTCCTCCGACCGGGCCAGGGTCAGGTGGCTGTGGCCCCTGAGGTCCTCGACCCGGAGCACCAGGATGTAGTCGTCGCCGTGCTTGCAGGCCGCCGCGTTGAACACCGTGTTGCAGGCGTACGGGATGTCGTCCCGGTGGATGACGGGGTTTTTCCTGTACCGCTCGAAGGGACACAAATGCCTCATGCCAGACCTCCGCGTCGGTACGATCGGCGGCCGCCGGGCGCCGACGGAATGAGCCGGGCCGGGCGGCGCTCCGGTCAGTCCACCACCAGCACGTTGGGCTCGATGGCCTCGTACCCGGTGAGCCGCCGGTACAGGGCCAGATGTTCCTGCGCCACCTTCGGCCAGCCGATCCGCTCCCGCACGTACCGGCGAGCCGCCTCGCCGCATTCCCGCCGGCGCGCCGGGTCGCGCAGCAACCCGGCGATCGCCTCCACGAACTCGTCGTCGGTGGAGCAGGTCACCCCTCCTCCCGAGTCGTCCAGGGCCCGGCGCATCGACTCGGTGGCGCTCGCCACCACCGGCCGGCCGAAGGCGAGGCAGTGGGCCAGGATGCCGCTCTGGGCGTTGATCTCGTAGGGCAGGGCCACCACGTCGGCGGCCGAGAGGATGCGGTCGAAGGTGTCCTGGGCCAACTGGCCCCGGATCAGCACGATCCGGTCGCGGACCGGCGAGGTGCGAATCCGCTCGAAGAGCATCTCCCGGTACTCGATGAACTCCTTGCCGCGGATCTTTCCCGCCACGACCAGAAGCGCCTCGGGAACCCTCTCCACCACCCGGGGGAAGAGGTCCACGATGCGCTCGAACCGCTTGCTCGGCCGGAAATACCCGATCATGAGGAGAATGGGCCGCCCGTCCGGCAGCCCGAGCCGCCGGCGGGCCTGTGGGTCGGGGTCCACGATCCGGGCCCCGTGGGGGATCACGTGGAGTTTCGCGTCGAACCGGCCGCCGAAGGCCTGGTGCAGGGCCTCCCGTTGGTAGGGCTCGTGCACGATCGCCGCATCGGCGTTGGTGAGGAGGTTCTCCAGGAGGATCCGGTGGGCCGGCTCGATCCGGGCGTACACGGTGTGGAGGGTCACCACCACCGGCACCCCGATCAGCCGGAACTTGATCAAGAGCGGCACGGCGTTCACCCCGTAATGCCGGCCGAACAGCCCGAACTCGTGCTGCACGTGCACCACATCGGGGGTGAGCCGCATCATGGCCGAAAACGCCCGCTCGGCCAGGTTCTCGTCCTCGTAGTCGAACACCGGGAACACCCGGGGCCCGGCGCCCCCCAGGTGGCCCACGATATAGGTGTCCACCTGGGCCTCCCGGAGCGCCTCCGTGAGGTACTGGGTGTAGGTGGCGATCCCGCACTCGATCGGCGGGTAGGTGGAGACGAACCCGACGCGCATGGCCGCACCCTCCTGCTGCCGGTTCGGGGCCCGGCCGGCCGACCGGCCCGAAGCCCCAGGGCGGATCGGACGGCCGGAAATGTGGGTCGGGCCGGGGCCGGCGGCAAGGGTGCGGGCGCGGGTCACACTAAATTGCGTTCAAAGCTACCGTTTCCTGATTCGGCCCGGCAAGGGGTCTGGTGGAGCGCCGGGCGTGGCTCCTACAGTCGCTGCATCCGGCACTCAGCCGATGCCTCCCTCGCCATGAGCCCATCAAAGGCTCGCCAACGGCCGCGTTTCCGCCGTTCATGGAGCCGCCGGGCTGAGTGCCGGATGCAGCGTAAGCCGGATGCCGCACTCACGCACGGCCGGAACCAGGCCCCTCGCCGGGCCCCCGGGACGGGTGTCTGTTTGAACGCAACTTGGTATCAGCCCCCCCTTGCCCGCACCTTGGCCCAGGTGTCCCTGAGGGTCACGGCCCGGTTGAACACGGGCCGGCCCGGCCGGGTGTCGGGGTCCACGGCGAAATAGCCCAACCGCTCGAACTGGTAACGCTCGCCGGGCTCCACCCCGGCCAGGCTCGGCTCGAGCTTGCACCCGGTGAGCACCTCGAGGGAGTGGGGGTTGAGGTAGGTGCGGAAATCCTCCTTGAGCCCGTCGGGGTTGGGCTCGGTGAAGAGCCGGTCGTAGAGCCGGACCTCGGCCTCCACCGCGTGGTCGGCCGACACCCAGTGGAGCGTGGCCTTCACCTTGCGGCCGTCGGGGGCGTCGCCGCCCCGCGTGGCCGGGTCGTAGGTGCACCGCAGTTCCACCACGTTGCCCTCGGCGTCCTTCACCACGTCGGTGCACCGGATGAAGTAGGCGTACCGGAGCCGCACCTCCCGGCCCGGGGCCAACCGGAAGAACTTCTTGGGCGGGTCCTCCATGAAATCGTCCCGTTCGATGTAGAGCACCCGGGAAAACGGCACCTTCCGGGTGCCGGCCGAGGGGTCCTCCGGGTTGTTCACGGCCTCGAGCTCCTCCACCTGCCCCTCGGGGTAGTTCTCGATCACCACCCGGAGCGGCCGGAGCACGGCCATGCGCCGCTCGGCCCGCCGGTTCAGGTCCTCGCGCAGGCAGTGCTCCAGGAGCGCCACGTCCACCACGCTGTCCTTCTTGGCCACGCCGATGCGGCCGCAGAAATCCCGGATGCTCTCGGGCGTGTACCCCCGGCGGCGGAGCCCTGCGATGGTGGGCATGCGGGGGTCGTCCCAGCCGGCCACGTGGCCGCCTTCCACGAGTTGGGTGAGCTTTCGCTTGCTCATCACCGTGTAGGTAAGCCGCAGCCGGGCGAACTCGATCTGGCGCGGGTGGTGCACGCCCAGGGCCTCGAGGAACCAGTCGTAGAGCGGCCGGTGGTCCTCGAACTCCAGGGTGCAGATGGAGTGGGTGATGCCCTCGATGGAGTCGGACTGGCCGTGGGCCCAGTCGTAGGTGGGGTAGATGCACCAGGCGTCGCCCGTGCGGTAGTGGGTCGCCCGCTTGATCCGGTACATCACGGGATCGCGCAGGTTCAGGTTGCCCGAGGCCATGTCGATCTTGGCCCGGAGCACCCGGGACCCGTCGGGGAACTCCCCGGCCCGCATCCGCTCGAACAGATCCAGGTTCTCCTCCACCGACCGGTTCCGGTAGGGGCTCTCCCGGCCCGGCTCGGTGAGGGTGCCCCGGTACTCGCGGATCTCCTCTGCCGAGAGGTCGTCCACGTAGGCGAGCCCCTTGCGGATCAGATCCTTGGCCCACTCGTAGAGCTTCTCGAAGTAGTCCGAGGCGAAGTAGAGGTGCTCGCCCCAGTCGAACCCGAGCCACCGCACGTCCTCCTGGATGGCCCGGACGTACTCCATGCTCTCGGTCTCCGGGTTCGTGTCGTCGAGGCGCAGGTGGCACCGGCCGCCGAACTCCTCGGCCAGCCCGAAGTTGAGGCAGATGCTCTTGGCGTGGCCGATGTGGAGGTAGCCGTTGGGCTCCGGCGGAAACCGGGTGACCACCTCCCGGAACCGGCCCTCGGCCAGGTCGGCCCGGATGATGTCCTTGATGAAATGGGACGGCGCCGTCTCGTCCCGGCGGTCGTCGTGGGGCATGGGGAGTCCTCCCGATGGGGTTCGACGGGCGGCGGCGCTACACCCCGCCGCCCAGGTAGAGCCAGGTCACGTAGAGGCCGTAGCCGGCCAGGAGCAGGGCGCCCTCGGCCCGCGACACCACGGAACCGGTCCGGCAGATGGGCAGGAGCGCCAGGGTGAACCCGGCGAGCACCGGGTACTGTAGCACGAAAAACGACCGGTCCACCGCGATGGGGTCCAGAACGGCAGCCACCCCCAGGACCCCGAGCAGGTTGAACAGGTTCGACCCGAGCACGTTTCCGACGCTCAGGTCGTCTTCGCCCTTGGCCACGGCCACGAGCGAGGTGGCCATCTCCGGCAGGCTCGTGCCCACGGCCACCATGGTAAGCCCCACGATCACCGGGGGAACCCCCAGGAGCCGAGCCGCGGTCACCCCGCCCCCCACCAGCAGATTCCCGCCGACGACGACACCCGCGAGCCCCCCCACGACGCACAGGGCGTCGGTGCCCCTCTGGAGCAGCGAAGGCGAGGACGCCTCGTAGCGCTCCTGGACCTCGCCGGGGGCCCGGCGCTCCACGCCCACGCTCCAGTAGAGGAACCCGGCGAACCCGGCGAGCAGCGCCACACCGTCACCCCGGCCCAGGGTCCCGTCGAGGCTCAGGAGCACCACCAGCACCACGGCCCCGAGCCCGAGGGGCACCTCCCGCCGGATCATGGTGAACTCCACGGTCATCGCCCGGATCACCGTGCAAAGCCCCAGGATGAGCCCGATGTTCGCGATGTTCGAGCCCACCACGTTCCCGAGGGCGATGTCGGCGTTACCCTTGAAGGCCGCGGTCACGGTGACCACGAACTCGGGCAGGCTCGTGCCGAACGCCACCACGGTGAGGCCCACCACGGCCGGGGCGACCCCCAGGCCCCGGGCCAGGCTCGAGGCCCCCCGGATGAGGAGGGTGGCCCCCAGGTACAGCAGGAACGATCCCGCGATCACCTGGAGCACCGCCACGGTCATGGGCCGGCCTCCGGGCCGCCCCGGGCCAGGGCGTCGAGCCTTTGCAGTTGTTCGCGCTCCCCGATCACGATCAGCCGGTCGCCCGCCTCCGGGCGGGTGCGGGCCGAGGGGTTGAACTCCATGTGGCCGCTCCGTCGCTTGATCGCCACCACCATGATGTCGAGCTCCGAACGGATCGGGCTCTCGGCCAGGGGCACCCCGGCCAGCGGCGATCCCTCGGCCAGGAGCACCTCCTCCATCTGGAGCCCCAGGCTCTCGGAGGCGGTGGCGAGCTCGATGAAGTCGATCACATTCGGCCGCAGCACGGCCATGGCCATGCGGGTGCCGCCGATCAGGTAGGGCGACACCACCCGGTCGGCCCCGGCCTGGAGGAGTTTCGATTTGCTGCGCTCCTCCTCGTACCGGGCCAGGATGAAGAGGTTGGGGTTCAAGCCCCGGGCGGTCAACGTCACGAACAGGTTGTCGGCGTCGGAGTGGAGCGCCGTCACCAGCCCTCTGGCCCGCTCGATCCCGGCCTGGAGGAGCACGTCCTCCTCGGTGGCGTCGCCCACGACCACGGGATAGTGCTCGGGGATCTTCACCACCTGGGACTCGTCGCGCTCCACCACCACGAAGGGGATCGGTTTTCGCTCGAACTCCTGGGCCACGAGCCGGCCGATGCGGCCGAACCCGCAGATCACGTAGTGGTCGCGGAGCCTTCGGATCTTGGACATCCTGCGTCTCCTCCCGAGCAGGGCCTGGACCTCCCCCTCCACCACCATCCGGCCCAGGGTTCCCACCGAGTAGGTCATGAGCCCCACCCCGGCCACGATGAGGAACATCGTAAACAGCCGCCCCTCGGGGCTCAGGGGCCGCACCTCGCCGTACCCGATGGTGGACAGCGTGATCAGCACCATGTAGAGGCTGTCCTCCCACCCCCAGCCCTCGAGCCACCGATACCCCACCGTGCCGCACGCCACGATGCCGGCCAAAAGCGAGAGGATCCGCCGCAACTGGGGCCGGGTGTTCACCGCAGCCCCCCGACCAGGCGACCCCGCGGCTCCGGTTTGACCCGCCCAGGCTCGCCGCCTATAGTGGCGTGTTTCTCACCCGTCCCCCGGGGAACCGCCCGGGGGCGTTTCGAAAGGAGTTCCATGCACCTCACCGACAAACGGTTCACCGAGTTTGACCTGCCGCCCGAACTCCAGCAGGGCATCGCCGACTGCGGGTTCACCCACCTCACCCCGGTCCAGGCCCGGAGCCTCCCCCTCTGCCTCGAGGGCCGCGACGTGGCCGTGCAGGCCCAGACCGGTTCCGGGAAAACCGCTGTGTTCTTGATCACGATTTTCAACCACATGCTCCGCACCCCCCGCCGGGAGACCCGGGGCGTCTGTCCAAGGGCCCTGGTGCTCACCCCCACCCGGGAACTCGCCGTGCAGGTGGCCCAGGACGCCGCGGCCATCGGCCGGCACCTCCCCTTCCGGGTGGTCGCCGCCTACGGCGGAGTAGATTACCAGAAACAGCGCGAGGCCATCGCGGGGGGCGTGGACGTGCTGATCGGCACCCCGGGCCGGCTGATCGACTACCTCAAACAGAAGGTCTACCACCTGCGGGACGTGGAGCTCGCCGTGATCGACGAGGCCGACCGGATGTTCGACATGGGGTTCATCGGCGACATCCGGTTCCTCCTGCGCCGCATGTCCCGCTACGACCGGCGCCAGAGCCTCCTGTTCTCGGCCACCATCTCCGACCGGGTCATGGAACTCTCGTACGAGTACATGAACGTGCCGGAACTGGTGGAGATCACCCCCGACAAGGTGGTGGCCGAACGGGTGGAGCAGGTGCTCTACCACGTGTCGTCCGCGGAGAAACTCTCGCTCCTCCTCGGGCTCTTGAAGCGCGAAGACTGGACCAAAGCGCTGGTGTTCGTCAACACCAAACGGGCCGCCGGGCGGCTAAAGCCGGTGCTCGACGCCGCCGGGTACCCGGCGGCCGTCCTGAGCGGCGACGTGAGCCAGCCCCAGCGGCTCAAGATCCTGAAGCGGTTCATGGCCGGGGATGTCCGGGTGCTCGTGGCCACCGACGTGGCGAGCCGGGGGCTCCACGTGGAGGGCATCAGCCACGTCTTCAACTACGACCTTCCCCTGGAGGCCGAGGACTACGTCCACCGGATCGGCCGCACGGCCCGGGCCGGGGCCTCGGGCAAGGCCGTGAGCCTCGCCTGCGAGGACTACGTGTTCGGGCTAGACGCCATCGAGGACTACATCGGCCACAAGGTCCCTGTGGCCTGGCCGGAGGACGACTGGTTCGAGCCCGTGCCCAAGGTGCCCCGCGCCCCCCGATCCGACCGACCCCGGCGGCCGAAGGGCCGCCGGCCGGGCCGGGGCCGTCGGTGATCCGGGGTGCGGTGCCGGCGGCCCGGGATTTCGATAGGCTTTTTGGCAAATAACTTCAAATAATATGGGCTAGACTACATAAATGGCGCCCTCCTCCCCCTCGTTCCTGTGCCTCACGGCCGACGTGGTGTCCTCCCGCGCCCACCCGGGCAGTGCCCAACGCCTCCGGCAAGCCGCCGAGCGCGTGAACGCCCGGCGGGCCCAGGGGCTCGCCGTGCCTTTCTCGGTGACCGTGGGCGACGAGGTCCAGGCCCTCTTCGTCGACGCCGAGGCGGCCCTCGAGGCCGAGCTCGACCTCCGGCTGCTCCTGTTCCCCCTGCGCCTTCACTGCGGCCTCGGGGTCGGCCCCGTCGAGGGGCCCATCGAGGATCGCACGGGCGGCATGCAGGGGGAGTGCTTCCTGCGGTCCCGGGAGGCGTTGGCCGAGGCCAAGCGCCATGGGGACGGTCTCACCTGGATCTCCTCGGGGAATCCCCCCCTCGACGACGCGGCCAACGCCTGCTTTCTGGCCCTGGCCGCGGTCGAAGCCCGGTGGACCGAGAAGCAGGCCCGGGCCCTGGAGGCCGTGCGCGAGGTCGGCACCCAGGTCCAGGCGGCCCGCCGGCTCGGCATCTCCCAGCCGAGCCTTCACCTTCGCCTCAAGGCGGCCCACGCGGGCCCGTACCTGGAGGCCCGGGGGCGGCTCGCCCGGTTCCTGACCGCTTCCCACCTTCCGGACGACGGCCGTGGGGGCGACTGACCTCCTCGCCCTGGCGGCGGGCTACGCCGCCGCCCTTTGGGGCGGCGACCGGTTCGTGGCCCGCGTCCTCGGACGCGTCGTCCCGCCCGGCTCCGCGCCGGAAATCGAGCAGTTCCGGGCCCGGGGCCTCCCCCAAGGGGGCCGCGTCATAGGCTACCTGGAGCGGTTTCTCACGGTGAGCTTCGTGCTGCTCGGCACCCCGGCCGCCATCGGGCTCGTGCTCGCGGCCAAGGGCATTCTGCGGTTCGGAGAGATCCGGGAGGCCAAGGATCAGCGGGTGGCCGAGTACGTGCTGATCGGCACCATGCTGAGCCTCAGTTGGGCCCTGGCGGTGGGCGCCGCGCTCCGGTGGTGGCTTCTGCCGTAGCGTCTTCCCGGCTCGTCGCCCCTCCCCTCGCCCCCTGCGCCCCTTTCAAGTTCGGTCGCCCTCCTCCCGAAAAGGGTTCAGGGACAACAACGTCCCCGGTGCCCCTGGAATCCTGCTCGACGAAAGGCCTCCCGCATGCAGCCCGCGACCATCCTCGTTGTGGACGACGACGAACGCGTGACCCGCGCCCTGGTGCGGCTCCTGCGCCGCGACGGCCACGAGGTGCGCACGGCCACGTCGGCCCGGGCGGCCGAGGAGGCGCTGCGTGAGGGCGAGGTGGCGGTGCTTCTCTCCGACTACCGGATGCCGGGCGAAAACGGGGTGGCGCTCCTTCGGCGGGCCCGGCAACTCCGGCCCGACACCGTGCGGATCATGCTCACCGGGTCGGCCGACCTCAAGGCGGCCGTGGCCGCGGTGAACGAGGGGGCGGTCTTCAAATTCGTGCTCAAACCTTGGGACGACGACTGGCTCCGGGCCACGGTGGCCGAGGCGGTGCAGCAGTACCGGGCCGTGCGGGAACGGGCGCGGCTCGTGGCCGAGATCGAGGAGGCCAACGCCCGGCTCCAGGAGCTCAACGCCGAGCTCGAGCAGGCCCTCCGGCGCCGGGCCCGCGACCTCGAGTTCGCCCGGCGGCACGACCCCCTGACCCGGCTTCCCAACCGCGAGCAGTTCGGGCTCCAACTCGCCGACGCCCTGCGGGCCGCCCGCATGGCCGACAAGCCCGTGGCCCTGCTGGTGCTCGACCTCGACCGGTTCAAGACCGTGAACGAGGCCCTGAGCCACTCGGCGGGCGACGCCGTGCTGCGGGAGACGGCCGCCCGCATTACCTCCTGCCTGCGGCGCTCGGACCTCGTGGGCCGGCTCGGGAGCGACGAGTTCGCGGTGGCGCTCGTGGGGTACACCGAACCCGACCTTCCGGCCCGGGTGGCCCGCCGGATCCTGGCCCGGATCGCCCATCCGCTTGCGGCCGAGGGCCGGGAACTCTATCTCACCGCGAGCCTCGGCGTGGGGCTCTTCCCCCACGACGCGGAGACGGCCGACGAACTCCTCAAGCGGGCCGACCTGGCCATGCACCACGCCAAGGAGGGCGGGGGAAACCGCTACGAGTACTATTCCGAGGAGATGAACGCCCGGGTGTTCGAGCGGGTGATGCTCGAAAACGCCCTGCGCGGCGCCCTGGAGCGCCGGGAGTACCGGCTCTTTTTCCAGCCCCAGGTGGAGCTTCGAACGGGACGGTTCGTGGGCGCCGAGGCCCTGTTGCGGTGGAGCCACCCGGACCTGGGGCTCGTCTCCCCGGCCAAGTTCGTGCCGCTCCTGGAGGAAACCGGACTGATCGTGCCCGTGGGAGAGTGGGTGCTCGAGGAGGCCTGCCGCACGGCCCGGGAGTGGGCCAAACGCCTTGGGCCGGACGCAAAGGTCTCCGTGAACCTCTCGCCCCGCCAACTCCTCCACGACGATCTCCCGGACCGGGCGGCCGAGATCCTGGCGCGGGTCGGCATCCGGCCCGAGGCCAACCCCATCGAACTCGAGATCACCGAAAGCGGGGTGATGGGAAACCCCGAGCGGGCCGCCCGCCTCCTGGGTCGGTTGCGGGACCTGGGGTTTCGGATCTCGGTGGACGATTTCGGGACCGGGTACTCCTCGCTGGCCTACCTCCGGCGGTTTCACCTGAACGCCCTCAAAATCGACCGGTCGTTCGTGCACGACCTGCCCGGGCAGGCCGAGGACTCCGCCATCGTGCGGGCGATCCTGGCCCTGGGGCACGAACTGGGGCTCGAGGTGGTGGCCGAGGGCATCGAGACCGAGGAGCAGGCCCGGTTTCTCCGGGACCTGGGATGCGATTACGCCCAGGGGTACTGGTTCGGCCGGCCGGCCCCGGCCGACGAAACCGCCGACCTCATCGCGCGGGCAAACGCCGAGGCGCCCTCCCGGGCGGCGGGAACCGGCTGAACCACCCCGGCCCCATCCGATCGCGGGCGCTGTCCCCGCGCGAAGCCGGCCCCCATCCGGAACGCAGGCGCGGCCTTCGTCCCGGCGTGACCGTGTCCCCTGCCCGCCGCCCTCCTGGCGCGTCGCCCCCTCGGGCGGTCCCGCACCATCCCCAATGCCCCTCAGACTTGTCCCTTTCCTCACAGTCAAGAACGCCCCGGCTCCTGCTCGGTGGCGTTGCGCTTCGCTGCACTCTTTGGTACGTGCCATTGCTCACTGGGCGTGGGCGCACGCCGAGAACGGCGCGGTGGGATGCCGGGCCTTGGATCCCCTTCGGCCCGTTGAGGGGAGGGATGCGATGGAAGCCGTAGGCCACGAGAGGATCTTCCTCGATCTGCTGGAGCGGCTCAAGCACGCCGACCTCGAGCGGTTGGCCGCAAGGAAGGGGCTCAAGCCGAGGCCGGACGGGAAGGTGCTCATCGAGTCGCTGGGTGCGTCCTACCTCGTGGACCGAGGCGGCGTCCAACGCCTGGACGGCGGCCCGGTCCGCCCCAAGGAGGGACTGGCCGTGCTGGGCTACCTGTTCTCCCCCGGGACGGGGGAACCCGCCGGGGAGTTCGTTCCCTTCCGCCTCCTGGGCGGCTTCAACCTCGGCCGGGCAACCCACGAACTTCGGCGTTTGAAGGTGGCGCTGCTTGCGAGGTTCGGGAATGATTACGCCTCGTTCGCCGCTGTCGCCCGGAAAGTGGGAGGCATCGAGGAAGAGGCTCCCGGTGCGGGCCAGCACGCGTGGCAGTTCCCCGTGTTCCCGAAACTCCTGGTGAAACTCGTTTTCAACGAGGCGGACGAGGACTTCCCGCCCGATATCCACCTGCTTTTCGACGCCAGGGCCCTGGAGTTCTTCGGGTTCGAGTGCCTGGGCTTTCTGCCGGATTACTTCGTTTCGAAACTCATCGAGGTGGCCCGGGAGGGATAAGCGGCGGCAGGAAGGACCGGAGGCACGCGGGGACGGCCGTAGCCTCTGTCCCCCGAAGTGGCCCGGCACCCTGGTACCACCCTATGGTGGACCACCCCGAACACGCCCAGCCGCGCCGCCCTCGGCATTGCCACCCCTCCCGTCGCCCACCTGCCCCGGCGGGGGCCAAGGCTACCGAAACTTTTCAACTTTGCTGCGTCCCCTCCTCCGCTCGCGCTCCTATCACGCTACTCGAATCACGGCAAACCTTCCACCGCGCGATTGCATCATCCCATTAGAGCAGCGCGGAGTTGTAGGTTCAGGCTGACTCGGGGCGCGGGAACGGTCGGCGCTTTGCTACGGGCGTTGCCCACTCGCCCGTGAGCCTCGGCCGCGGGCCGCGATCATGGCGTTCGGGATCGCTCCCTCACTCCCGACCCAGCCATTTCCGGGCCTTGGCCACCGCCGCGTCCGGCATGGAAACCTTCGTGAAGTCTCCCCCGGCGCCCTTGGTGGCGTCGAACCCGATTTTGGCCGCGTCGTCGCTCCCCGCCGAGGAAGGATCGATCACGTATCCTCCCAACCCCTCCAACACCACCGTATCGCGCTCCGGGCGGTACCGGGTGGCCAGGGCCCAGGCAACTTCCCTCGGGTCGCGGATGTCCACGTCGTCATCCACCACCGTCACCATCTTGAGTCGCCGGTCCAGGGCCAAAGCCAGATGGATGAGGCGCCGAACCTCCTTGGCCGAGCCATTCGCCACCGAGACCACCGCAGAAAACCCACAGGTGCCCGGAGCCATCTCGAGGTCCACGACCCCGTGTACCTGGGAACGGAGCTGTCCCAAGAGTTCGGTACCGGCGGCCAGGGAGAGAAGGTTGTCCACCTCGGCCGTCCAGGGACACAGGGCAGGGTAGATGAAGTCCCTACGATGGGTGACGGCCGAAACCTCGACCACGGGACTGAGGTTCTTGAAGTAGTAGCCGGTGTTCTCGCCGAAGGGGCCTTCGGGGGCGCGGACGCCCGGGAGCACACGCCCCTCCAGGACGATCTCGGCCCGGGCCGGCACGGCGAGGGCCACCGTCTCGGCCTCCACCATTTCCAAGGGGTGTCCCCGGAACGCCCCGGCGACCTCCAGCTTGTCGGGCCCCGTGGGCCCCACCTTCACCACCGAGGCCAGCAAGGTGGCGGGATCCATCCCCAGCGCGACCGCGATATCGAGCGGCCGGCCTTGGGCCTCGGCCCGCTCGAGGAACACGGTCATCGGCGGTGTGGCGAGCAGGATCCCCAGCCGGTTACCTCCTTGCACCATCAACCGGTGGACGCCCATGGCCCGCTGCCCGGTCTCCGGGTCGCGCGCCAGCACGAGGCCGCAGGTGATGTATGGGGCGGCGTCCTTTTCATGGTGGGTGAGGATCGGAAGAAGCCCCAACAGGTCGTCCGGGTGCTCGTGCACCACCTCCTTCACCGGAACCTCGGCCTCGGCGGGCACGGGGTGCACGGGGTTGGACTTGGCACGCAGGTAGGTTTCGCCCAGCCTCTCCTCGGTTGTCCCCAACGCCTTGGCCAGGAGGCGGCGGCTCGCCAGGAGATTCCCGGCCACCCGCGCCCCGGGGTACCCCGGCACCACCTCGAACAGCACCGCTCGTCCCTCCCGTTGCGCCTCCCGCAGAAACGCCGCCATCTCGTACCGCGGCTCGAACGGATCGTTGACCCTCAGGAGGTCGTCTCCCAGGTCATCCAGGAACTCCCTCAGATCTCGGTATCCCATGCGTTTCTCTCGCCTCCCTTTCCTCCAGCCCCTTGCGAAAACGACACGCTTTGCTACAGATAACCGCGTCCGCAAGGGGGCCTGCCATGCATCCCTCACCGATTTCCCGCCCTCCCGTCCTCGCCCTCTCGCTCGTCGCGGTCCTATGGGCCGGCTCCGCTCTCGCCGGCATGGGCACGGAGAACCTCCTCAAACCCGGAGACGCTGCGCCCCGGTTTCGGTTCGCCCGGGTTCCGGACGGGGAGGTCCAGGCGCTCGAAGACCTGGCGTCAGACCGGCCCGTGCTCGTGGTGTTCTTGCAGACGGCGTGCCGGTCGTGCCTGCGGGAGATGCTCGCGGTAAAAAAACTCCACGCCGAGACGGAGGGGGCCTTCGCCGTGCTCGGGGTGTTCGTGGACATGAAGGCCCGGGACTTCGAGGGCTACATCCGGGACTACGACCTGCCCTTCCCGTTCACCTGGGACCCGGAGTTCACCCTGTCCAACGCCTTCGGGGTCACCTTCACCCCGGCGAGCTTCCTCCTCTCCCCCGACGGCACGGTGGAGGCCGTGTACCGGGGCTTCACCGTGGGCCTCGAGGAGGCCATGGCCCGCGACCTCGACCGGGTGCTACGGAAACTCGGACGGCGCTGAGCCGCCCGGGGGCTACCCCTCCCGGCGCCCCCCCGGCCCCGCGGTTCGGTACCACCGCTCCAGGGCGGCCGCCCCAGGCTCCCCCTCGGCCGGGGCCCAGGGGGCGAAGTCCTTGTCCGAAACCGGCCGGTAGGGGCCCGGCTTGCACTCGAAGAGCACCGTGCCGGGCTCCAGGGCCGCCACCGCGTGCCAGGCGCCGGGCTCGATCTCCACACCCCGCACCGGCCCATGGGACGAGAGTTCCTCCCGCCAGACGACCGTTCCCCCTTCGTCGAACCCCAGCCCCGCGGCCCGGCCCGTAAGGGCCAGGAAGAGCTCACACCGGGGCGGGTCGGCGTGGCGGTGGGGCCGCACGTAGGTCCCGGGCTCCATGGCGTTCAGGAACCGCTGGACCGGGTCCTGGAGGTCGGGGTGCAGGTTGTCGTTGGCCCGGCGGCGCTCCGCCGCCCGGGCCGTGTCACGGACGTGACCGCCGTAGGCCACGAGAGGATCTTTCTCGACCTGCTGGAGCGGCTCAAGCACGCCGACCTCGAGCGGTTGGCCGCAAGGAAGGGGCTCAAGCCGAGGGCCGACGGAAAGGTGGTCATCGATTCGCTGGGCACGCCCTACCTCGTGGACCGAGGCGGCGTCCAACGCGTGGACGGCGGCCCGGTTGGCCCCAAGGAAGGACTGGCCGTGCTGGGCTACCTGTTCTCCCCTGGGACGGGGGAACCCGCCGGGGAGTTCGTGCCCTTCCGCCTCCTGGGCGGCTTCAACGTCGGCCGGGCAACCCACGAACTGCGGCGTTTGAAGGTAGCGCTGCTTGCGAGGTTCGGGAATGATTACGCTTCGTTCGCCGCTGTCGCCCGGAAAGTGGGAGGCGTCGAGGAAAAGGCTCCCGGTGCGGGCCAGCACGCGTGGCGGTTCCCCGTGTTCCCGAAACTCCTGGTGAAACTCGTCTTCAACGAGGCGGACGAGGACTTCCCGCCCGACGTCCACCTGCTTTTCGACGCCAGGGCCCTGGAGTTCTTCGGGTTCGAGTGCCTG
>NZ_BAAHFQ010000061.1:0-18255 GCF_054681715.1 Deferrisoma sp. | reverse complement strand
TACGTGCACAACACCACGGTGAAGCACGAGGTGACCCAGGCCGACGTGCAGCCCGACGAGAAGTTCATGCAGGCCATCGAGCAGTACCTGGGCATCCCCGACAAGGAGGTGTTCCGCAAGGAACTCTCCGACGCCATCGCCAGCGTGGGGTACCAGGTGCTCCTGGCCGACGAGCCCTCGTACCAGAGCGCGATCCGGCGCTACGTGTTCGAAAACGAGTTCAAGGCCACCGAGAACGTGAAGCTCCTCGGGTGGATCAAGAGCGGCTCGAGCGCGGCCGGGGTGCACTCGAAGGAGCAGGAGGAGCTGGACGCCACGGTGCGCTACCTGATGGACCACCTGGGCTACTGCGGCAAATGCGCCTACCAGGCGCTCACCATCACGGCGAACGCCTCGAGCATCGCGGAGTGACGCGCCCCCATGGCCGAAGACGTCATCGAATCCAACGAGTCCGAGGGGCTCTTCAACGACTTCATCGAGAACGAGCTCGAGGACCTGGTGGAGCACATCGTGAACGAGGGCGACCTCGACCGGTTGGGCGACGCCGGCTCGGACATCGTGATCGAGATGGACGACATCGTGCCCCCCACCTTCGTGTACGACGACGCGGGGGCCGGGGCCGGGGGGCGGGGCCGGGGCCCGGGGCGGGAGAAGGACCGGCTGCGGTTCAGCATGCCCTACGAGCGGTTCATGGAACTCGTGGCCCGGCGGCTGGGCCTTCCCAACCTCACCAAGACGGGCCAGGGCCGGATCAAGGAACTCTCGTACACCTTTCGGACCTTCGGGCCGGTGGGGGTGGTGCTCGACAAGCGCCGCACATTCCGCCGGGCCCTTCGCTCCAGCATCGGGCTCGGGGTGTACGACCCCGACGAGGGCCGGTACGAGGTCCAGTTCCGGCGGCGCGACCGGCGCTACAAGGTGCCCCAGCGGGTCGAGCGGCCCCGGTTCAAGGCCGTGGTGTTCTACATGGGCGACATCTCCTACTCCACCTGGGGCGAGCGGCTCGAGATGGAAAAGCGGCTCGTGGGGTTCATCCACCACTGGCTCGACTACAACTACGGCGCCGGCAACGTGGACCACCGGTTCTTCGTCCACGACGTCGAGGCCTACGAGGTGGAGCCCGAGGCGTTCTACCGGGTGAGCACGGCCGGCGGCACCAAGGCCGCGCCCGTGTTCGAGCTGGTGGGCCAGGTGGCCGTGAACGAGTACGACGTGGGCTCCACCAACTTCTACGCCTTCTACTTCGGCGACGGGGAACTCTTCGAGGACGACGCCTCCCACATCGTGGCCGTGCTGGGCGAGGTGCTAAAGCCCCTGTGCAACCGGATCGGGCTCGTCGAGGTGAAGCCGAGCCGGTTTAGCTACCTCAATCGCGAGGTGGAAAAGGCCTTCCCGGCCGACCCGATCGTGCGGCTGGCCCAGATCAAGGACAAGAAGGAAACCGTGGCCACGATCCAGACCCTTTTCGGGGAGGAGCGCCGTGCGTAGCGTGCGCACCGACCCCCTGCTCTCCCGGCTCGTGGACCGGGTGATGGAGATCGCCCGGGACATGGGCCGCACCGTGCCGGAGATCCGGTTCTTCCTCCTGGACGGCCTGGAGTTCGCGGCGCTTCTCGAAAAGAACGTGTACCCCGCGAGCCCCTTGAACCTCTGGGAGGGCAAGCGGATGGTGCACCGCCGCCACCGCATCGAGACCGGCCAGGAAACCACCCTGTACTACGAGGTGGTCCAGCCCGGCGACCCGGCCTACGCGTACCTCAACAGCGCCAACTCCCCGGTGATCCAGGCCTCGGTCATGGCCCACGTGGTGGGCCACTGCGAGTTCTCGCTCCTGAACGTGCTGCGCGACGCCGAACCCGACCGCACCGAGCGGGTGCTCCACCTGGTGCGCAAGGTGGAACTCGCCCGCCAGCAGATGGGCCACAAGGACTACGTGGAGTTCTGGAACGCCTGCGAGTCGGCCACGAGCCTCGCGGCCCCCAAGTCCCAGTACAACCTGGAGAACACAGTGGAGTCCGAAGCGCACCCCTCGGCCCGGGTGCGCCGGGAGGACGCCGCGCCCAAGCCCCGGCCGATCCTCCCCGTGTTCTCGACCCTGACCGAACTCCTCCAGCCCGCCGAGGAGGCCCCGTTCGAGCGGGAGGTGCGGGAGAAGCGGCGCCAGCAGGCGCTGGGCCGGCGGGGGTACGTGCTCCGGGCCCCGTGCCAGGACGTGCTGGGGTTCCTGCGGCTCTACGCCCCCCTGAGCCCGGCCGAGCGGCGGGTGCTCGACTATCTCTATCTCACCCGGGCGCCCCAGGAGTTCGTGATCCGCACCCAGATCATGAACGAGGGCTGGGCCATGTACTGGGAGAAGAAGATCATGATGGAACTCTTCCGGGAGCGGGTGATCCCGGGGGTGATCGAGTACGCCAAGGTGTTCTCGGGGGTGTGCGCGCCCCGGCCCTACTTCCAGCGAAACCCCTACCACCTGGGCTACAACCTCTGGTGCCGCATCGAGGACGACCTGCGGGCCGGGCGGCTCACCCTGGAGTACCAAGAGGAGAAGGACCTCCTCAAGCGCGAAACCTGGCGGCGGGAGACCGGGGTGGACCCCATCGAGGCCATGGGCCGGATCGTGCGCACCACCACCGACGCCGAGTTCCTGCGGCGCTACCTCACGAAGGAGGCGGTGGAGGAACTCCACCTCAACCGGCTGCCCCGTCCCCTGGCCGAGCGGATGGGCATCCGGCCGGCCGACGCCTACCGGGCCGACGAGCGGTGGGTGTGGCTCGACCCGGAGGAGGTCCGAAAGGAGATGCTCCGGTTCTACGTGCACTTCTACCGGCCCCGGATCTACGTGGTGGACACCGAGTTCCGGGACGGCGGGCTCCTGCTCTACCACCGGGACGACGGCCGGGCGCTCCGACAGGACTGGATCCGGCCGACGCTCCGGAACCTGAACCGGATCTGGAAGGGCCCGGTGGCCCTCATGACCCGGTCGTCACTGCACACCTACGCCGGGGGCCGGTACGCCCAGGAAGAGGTGGAGCCGGTAGAGTTCGACGAGGTCCGCCACCGGATGCTCCGGGGCGAAAAGGCGCTCGCCGCGTGACCGCGGCAAGGTAGGGGGGTTGAACCACGGAGGACACGGAGAGCACGGAGAAGGGGGAGGACGCATTGGGGAAGACAAACCACCACGTTAGAATCACGAGGGTTTTGGGCCGCCCAGCCGCCTCGCCGTCTAGCCGTCTAGCTTTCCAGCCGTCCCCATGAGGCCCGTCATGCACCACGAAGAGTTCCGCAGCCTGCTCGGGAGGTTTCGCAAACGAAGCCTCCGGTTTTCCGAGTTCGTGGACTACCTCGTCGAGAAGCCCGACGAGGCCCTGCGCACGAGCTCCACCTTGATCTGGGAGGCCATCGAGCACTTCGGGTTCCGGATCGTCGTGCGAAGCGGCGAACCCACCCTGAGCTACGAGATCTTCAAGGACCCCTTCTCCGGCGGCACCAACGCCGTGTTCGGCCAGGAGTTCTGCATCAAGCACGTGGTGGACGTGATCGAGGCCATGGGCAAGGAGTCGGGGCCCAACCGGGGCATCGTGCTCGTGGGGCCGCCCGCCTCGGGCAAGACGAACATCGTGGACCTGATCAGCCTGGCCCTGGAGGAGTACACCAAGGAGCACCACACCTCGATCTTCACCTTCTTCTTCCGATTCGAGGGCCGAAACGGCCGCGTGGTGGAACTCAGGCCCCAGTTCCTGCACAACCCGGTGCTCCTGTTTCCCACGAGCCTCCAGGAGGACTCCACCATCCGCCACCCCCGCCAGGAACTCTTCGAACTCATCAACGCCCGGCGGGGCAAGCACGAAAAGATCATCGTGCCCACCTACTTCCAGCACGCGAATCTCGACAAGCGAAGCCTCGACATCCTGGAGTCGCTGCTCTTGCACCCCCGGAACATCGGGAAGACCCTGTTCGACGTGATCGAGGAGTACGTGCGGGTGGAGGAGGTGGAGTTCTCCAACGCCCAGGCCAAGGGCATCGCCAACATCGACGACATGCGCGAACTCCGGATCACGGTGCACCCGGTGGAACTCGGCGGGGACGACCGGGCCGTGCTGGCCGAGCACCTGCCCGGCACCCGGCTCCGGGAGTACCAGGGGGCCCTGGTGGCCGCGAACCGGGGTCTGCTGCACATCCACGACGCCTTCGGCGGCATCGGGCCCGACGGCCCCTCCGAGCGCGACTACAAGCCGCTGCTGATGCTCCTCGGGAGCGGCCGGGCCTCGGTGGAGGCCACCCAGACGGCCGTGGACACGACCGTGATCCTCACCACCAACCTGGAGGAGATGGCCCAGCTCGAGCGCCAGCTCACCTCGTCCAAGCTCCTCGATCGCATCGAGAAGATCCCGGTGAACTACCTCCTGGACGCCCAGTCCGAGACGGAGATCCTGCGGCGGGACCTCGCGAACATGCGCCAAAAGTACGACGTGGACCCGAACCTCCTGCGGGTCGCCGCCTACTTCGCCGTGCTCACCCGGCTCCTGCCGCCCCTAAAGCCCCCGGCCGAATGGGACGAGGACAAGAAGAAGCTCTTTTGCTCCATCACCCCCGAGCAAAAGCTCTTCATCTACGCCAGCCGGTCCGAGGACCCCATCGCCACGATCCGCAAGCTCCCCCACTGGCACCCGTTCCGGAGCGAGATGATCAAGAGAAGCATCAACATCCACGACGACGAGGCCCTGGGCCGGCTCATCGCCCCCGATCCCGGCCGGGTGAGCCTGGAGCAGAGCGGGGTGTTCTCGGCCGAGGAACTCAAGCTCGTGGACGACGCCTTCATGCGGGCCCTGATCCAGGAGCACTACCCCAACGAGGGCCGCCACGGCATCTCGGTGCGCCAGCTCCAGAACATCATGCGCGACACCATCGCCAACTCCGACGGCCTGCGGGTGCACGCGGGCACGTTCTTCGCCCAACTGCGCCGGATCTTCGAGGGCGGGGCCGAACTCCACCACTGGCTCGCCATCGACCCCGCGTACCGCAAGGGCCGAAAGCCCATCCCGCCGCGGGTGGTGGGGTTCGTGAACTTCGGGGAGGGGGAGGCCGAGTACGGGGACTTCGAGGGGCTCGCCCGGGTGGCCCAGGCCCTCTACTGGGACATCATCCGCCGGGAGATCACCGTGGCCACCGTGAACCGCGACCCCGACGAGATCGCCCTGGACCTGCGGCGCTACCTCCAGCACGCCCTTCTGGCCAAGGCCCACGCCAACCGGGCCTTCGCCCACATCATGGTGCCCAAGTACACCTACGTGGACCCCCAGTCCGGGGAGAAGGTGGACAAGCCCGACGAGGCGTTCCTGGAGTCGATCGAGGCGATCCTCGCCCCGGGCCGAAGCGGCATCGCGTTCCGAAACGAAATCGCCCAGCGGTTCCTCGACCTCCAGGCCTCGGGGGAACTCACCCTGGAGCCGGGCAAATCGGTGGTCACCTCCCGGCGGGACAACGTGCTCACCGCCTTCGCCGCCGAGTACGAGCGGCTCCTGGGCCACCGCCGGGCCGCCGGGGAGGTGGACGCCCAGAAGCTCGTGGAGGCGTTCTTCAAGAAAAAGCGCGAACCCGAGGCCTACGCTGCCCTGGACCCCCGCGTCACCGAGTTCGCGGAGAACGTGCTGCGCAACATGTCCCGCCGGTTCGGCTACTCCAAACAGTCGGCCCTCGACACCGTGCTCTACGCCGTGCGAAAGGGCGTGGTGGACTTCCGGGACATCATCACCTGAAGGGGGCGGGGGGTGTACCGGTAAGCATGTCGGCTCATCGTGCGGTTCCTCCTTGTCAACGGGCTGAAGCCGGCCGCTTTCGGCTGGGCGGCTGGGCGGCTGAAAACCTCGCGGGCGCGGGCGATGCCGCTCGCCCCCAACCCTGTGGGAACAGCCTCCGAGCCGCGACAGCTCGTTCGGCGGGCCTTCGGCCCGGATCGCGCCTTGGAAGGCGCTCCCACTGTCGGGGGTCAGAATTCAGAGGACAGGGATCAGGGGAAACCCCTGTCTTTTGTCTTCTGTCCTCTGGTTCCTGGCACCCGGACCGGTACGAAACCGCCCCGGCCTCCTTGGGGGGACCGGGGCGGGCGGGTCACGGGGGGAACGACGGGGTCAGTTCTGGGTGCCGGCCAGGAACTCCTCGATCACCCGGGCGCCCTGGGCGTCGAGGTTCAGGAAGTAGATGGCCAGGCGGTACTCGCGCATGCCGGGGGTTTCGCGTTCGGGGTCCACCCGCACCACGACCCCGTCGCACTCCAGGGTCTCGTGGCGGCCGTCGCCCATGGGGAGGTCCAGGGCCACCCGGAGCTTGGAAAAGAGATTCACGTGCCGCGGCACGCGGCAGTAGAGGCCCCGGGTCGAGATGTTGATCGACTCGGCCTTGACCCCCTCGCCGTCCTCCGACACCCGTAGCGGAAACGTCGCCTCCACCCGCGGGTCCCGGCGACGCTCCCTCCCCTCTCCCGGGTATTTGCCTTGGCCCATGGCCGTCTCCTTACAGGCTGGAAAGCTAGAAAACTGGAAGTCCCTAGGGCCCCTTCGGGGCCCCGCTGCGCAGGACTGTAACGTCCGAGTCAGGGTTTAGGGTGGGAGCGGCGTCCGTGCCGGGAGTCGGTGGACAGACGACAGAGGACAGGGGTTTCTCTGACTTCTGACTCCTGAATTCCGGCCCCTGATACGGCAGCCGCTCCCACGGGGTAGCCGACGCGATGGCGCCGGGACCCCGAATGTTCTTAGCCGCCTAGCTGCCGAGCAGCCCAGCCGCCTAGCCGAAGTTACTTGGAAAGCTCTTAGGCCGGGACGCCGAAAACCGGCTTTCCCGCGCCTTTTGCATCTTAGAACAGAGAGGCCGCCGGCGCAACGCCGGGGCGCCCCATCCGCCTAGAACTCCCGAAGAATCTCGTAGGTGGTGGTGCGCTGGGCCGGCACGAACCCGGCGTCGCGGATGAGCTCCACCAGGCGGTCCCGGTCGAGCCGGAACCGCACCCCGGTGGCCGCCACCACGTTCTCCTCCAACATGGTGCCCCCCATGTCGTTGGCCCCGAACCTGAGGGCCACCTGGGCGATCTTGTCGCCCTGGGTCACCCAGGAGGCCTGGAGGTTGGGCACGTTGTCGAGGACGATCCGCGAGAGCGCGAGCATCCGGAGGTACCGCACGGCCCCGGTCTTGCGGATGCCCTCGGCCCGGCCGAGCTCGGTGCGGTCGGGCTGGAAGGTCCAGGGGATGAAGGCCGTGAACCCGCCGGTGCGATCCTGGAGGTCCCGGATCCGCAGGAGGTGGTCCACCAGGTCCTCGTCGGTCTCGGTGGCCCCGAACATCAGGGTGGCCGTGGTGGGCATGCCCTGGCGGTGGGCCTCCTCCATCACGGCCATCCACTGACGCCACCCGATCTTGTTGGGGCTGATCTCCCTCCGCACCCGGTCCACCAGCACCTCGGCCCCGCCCCCGGGCACCGAGTCGAGCCCCGCCCCCCGCAACCGCCGGAGGGTCTCGGCGAGGTCGAGCCCCGCGATCCGGGCCAGGTGGGTGATCTCGGCCGGGGAGAGGCTGTGGTTCTGGACCTGGGGAAACCGCTTCTTGATCTTCCGGAAGAGGTCCTCGAACCACTCCAGGGGGAGGTCGGGGTGGAGCCCCCCCTGCATGAGCACCTGGGTTCCCCCGTGGGCCACGAGTTCCTCGATCTTGGCCAGGACCTCGTCGTGGGTGAGCACGTACCCCTCGGGGTCCCCGGGCTTCCGGTAGAAGGCGCAGAACCGGCACTGGCAGGTGCACACGTTGGTGAAGTTGATGTTGCGGTCCACCACGAAGGTGACCCGGCCCTCGGGGTGGAGCCTCCGGCGCACCTCGTCGGCCCGGCGGCCGAGTTCCAGGAGCGGCGCCTCCCGGAAGAGATCCAGGGCCTCGGCCCGTCCCACCCGGCTCATGCCGCCGCCTCCGCGGCCACGCGCCATGCGGCGCCTTCCCGCACCACCGGCCGGTACAGGGTGTCGCGCTCCACCGGCACCCGGCCCGCCTCCTCGATCAGGGCCACGAGCTCGTCCCGGGTGAGCGCGCCCCGGCTTGTGGCCCCGGCCTCGTGGGCGATCCTCTCCTCCACCACGGTGCCATCGAGGTCGTTCACCCCGAAGTGGAGCGAAAGCTGGGCCACCTTCTCCCCCAGCATGACCCAGTACGCCTTGATGTGCCGGAAGTTGTCGAGGTAGAGCCGGGCCGCGGCCAGGGTTCGGAGATCGTCGAACCCGGTGGTGCCCCGGCCCTTCGCGAGATCGGAGTGGAGCGGCTGGAACGCAAGCGGGATGAACGCCTGGAACCCGCCGGTGCGGTCCTGGAGGTCCCGCAGGAGCCGCAGGTGCTCCACCCGGTCCTCGGGGCGCTCCACGTGGCCGTAGAGCATGGTGGCGTTGGAGCGAAGGCCCAGGCCGTGGGCGATCTCCATGATCTCGAGCCACCGGGCCCCGGGGATCTTCTCGGGGCAGATCCGGCTGCGGATCGGCTCGGGCAGGAGCTCGGCGCCGCCGCCGGGAAGGCTCCCGAGGCCCGCCTCTTTGAGTTCACGCAGCACGGTCTCGACCGAGCCCCCGCCCATCCGGGCGAAGTGGTCGATCTCCACGGCCGTAAACCCCTTGATGTGGAGCCGGGGATGGCGGCGGTGGATCTCGGCCACGAGGTCCCGGTACCAGCCGAAGGGCAACTCCGGGTGGAGCCCGCCCACGATGTGCACCTCGGTCGCACCGGCCCGGTCGGCCTCGGCGGCCCGGCCCAGCACCTCGTCGGCCGAGAGGGTGTAGGCGCCGGGCTGTTCCGGGCTTCGGCTGAAGGCGCAGAACCGGCAGCGGTTCACGCACACGTTCGTGGGATTGATGTGGCGGTTCACGTTGAAGAACACCCGCAGGCCGTTTCGGACCCGGTTGGCCCGGTCGGCCAGTTCCCCCACCGTGAGGAGATCGTCGGTGGTCAGAAGGGCCAGGGCGTCGGCCTCGTCGAGCCGCTCGCCGGCCTCGACCTTGGCCCGGACCCGTTCCAGGGCGCCCGCGCTCATCGGGTCACCACGTCGAGGAAGGTGGCCAGGAACACCACCACGCCCACCACCCCGTTCATGGTGAAGAAGGCGGTGTCGAGCCGGGAGAGGTCGTAGGGGGTCACGAGGGCGTGCTCGTAGAGGAGCAGAACGGCCGTCACGACGAGCCCCAGGAGGTACCAGCCGCCGAGGCCAAAGAGCGGCACCTGGAGCGCGAGGAGCGCGAACATGGCCAGGTGGAGCCGGGCCGCGAGCCGGAGGGCCCGGCCCTTGCCCCACCGCTGGGGCACACTGTGGAGCCCCTCGGCCCGGTCGAACTCCAGGTCCTGCAGGGCGTAGAGCACGTCGAACCCCGCGGTCCACAGGAGCACGGCGAGCCCCAGGGGCACGATCCGCCAGCTCCACCGGCCGGTCACGGCGATCCACGCCCCGAGCGGCGCCGCCGCCAGCGCAAGCCCCAGGAGGTAGTGGCACAGCCAGGTGAACCGCTTGGTGTAGGGGTAGAGGAAGATCACCGCGAGCGCCAGGGGCGAGAGCCGAAGGCACAGGGGGTTCAGGAACCAGGCCGCGGCCTCCAGGAGCACCACGCCCCCCGCCACCAGGGCCCAGGCCTCGCCCCGCCCCACGACCCCGGCCGGGATGTGGCGGCCGGCCGTGCGGGGGTTTTTGGCGTCGATGTCGGCGTCGGCCAGCCGGTTCCAGGCCATGGCCGCCGTGCGGGCGCCCACCATGGCGGCCACGATCCCCAGCACGGTGCCGGCCGAGGGCACCCCGCCCGCCGCCAGCACCATGCCGGTGAGCGCGAACGGCAGGGCGAAGATCGTGTGGCTAAACTTGATCATCTCGAGCAGGTCCGAGACCCGCCGTAGTGCGTGGGTGGTCATGGCTCGCTTCACTCGCGCGGCTGGGCGGCTTGTAGGCTAGGAAGCTGGGAGGCTGGGAAGCTCAAGTGCCGTGAATCGTGAAGTCGTGAATCGCGAATGGTTTGGCCACTTGGCGCCTCCCGGGACCTTCCGTGGCTGGGGCCCCTCCCCGTTTCCGCGCTCCAAACCCTGGATCGCGGTGCGCGGGCCTTCGGCCCGGATCGCGGCGTGGACGCCGCTCCCACATCGGCACCCGCCCCCCCTTCTCCGTGCTCTCCGTGCCCTCCGTGGTGAAATCCCCCGGGAAGAGGCCGCCGGTTGACTCAGTTGAGGTCCTTCTCCATCTCCACGTGGGGGATGCCGGCCTCCTGGAACACCGGGCCGTGGGCCCGGTAGCCGAGCTTCTCGTAAAACCCCCGGGCCGCGACCTGGGCGTGGAGCCGCAGGGTCTTCATGCCCCGCCGCCGGGCCTCGGCCTCCAGGGCCTCGAGGATCCGTCGGCCCACGCCCCGGCCCCGCCAGGCCCGGAGCACCGCCATGCGGCCCACCCGGCCGTCGGGAAGGAGCCGCCCCGTGCCCACGGGCCGGCCCGCGGCGTCCTCGGCCAGGGCGTGGGCGCAGGCCGGATCGAGGTCGTCCATCTCGATCTCGGGCGGCACCCCCTGCTCGTGCACGAACACCTCGGTGCGCACCCGGGTCGCGGCCTCCTCGGCCTCGGGCCAGCCCACCACGCGGACCGTCAGGGTCAAGGGTTCCTCCTGGGCCATTCCCTTCAGAGTTTCCCCGTGAGCCAGTACACGGCGTAGCCCACGTATTCGTGGATTGCCTCGTCCGAGAGCGACAGCGTCGAGACCCCCGGGATCCACCGGCGCCACCCGCGGCCCGGGGGGGTCACCCGGTAGTCCACCGGGTACGGCACGGGTTCGGCGCCCTCTTTCCGGAAGCAGGCCACGGCCCGGGGCAGGTCCATGGCCGTGGTCACCAGGAAAAACGTCTCCACCCCCCACTGCCGCAGGAGCGGCACGGTGTACCGGGCGTCCTCGGCCGTGGTGCGGCTCTTCGCCTGCACCCGGATGGCGGACTCCGGAACCCCGAGGCGCCGGGCCAACGCGGCCATGTACCCCGCCTCGTTCGTGTCGGGCAGGTCGGGGTCGCCGCTCCCCCCGGAGAACACGAGGAGCCGCACCCGGCCCTCGCGCCAGAGGCGGATCCCCTCCAGGATCCTCTCCGCCCGGTGGTAGAGCTCCACCCGCTCCGGGGTGGAGTGCCGAAGGTCCACGGCCCCCCCGAGCACCACCGCGGCGTCCGCCCGGACGTCGGGCGACGGGGGCGGATAGGCCCGCTCCAGGGGCCCCACGAGCCGCTCGGCCACCGGCGCGGTCCCCAGCGCCCAGAGCCCGAGCCCCCCGAGGGCCAGGAGCACCCGGGCCGCCCGGGGCCGGCGCCGGAAGGCCAGAACCGCCACGAGCCCAAGCCCCAGGGCGGCGCACAGCGGGTCGAGCACGATGGCGGAAACGGTCTTGGCCAGTCGAAACACCCCAGTCCCCTCACCGGCCCCCAAGGACCGTCAGGCCGGCAGGACCCGTGTTCCGGGCCCGAACCTCCAGCCCCCTACCGGGTCGCCCGGGTCCACAGGGGAAGCCGCGTCGGCTCGTGGAAGCCCCGATGGAGCTCTGCGCCCTCCAGGGGCTCGATCGCGAACTCGCAGGCGAACACCCGGGTGCCGGCCGCGAGGTGCCCCCCGAAGGCCCTCCCTTGGGCGTCGCTCAGGGTCAGGTGGGCGTGCACCATGGGCTCGCCGTCTTTGAGCGACACGTTTCCCACGAGGCAGAGGATCTCCAGCGGTTCGTCGAGCTCGTGGTAGCGGTACTCGTACGCCGCCTGGTCGTAGAAGCCGACCACCGCCCGCTCCACCGCTCCCAGGGCCTCGATGCGCCCCAGCCGCACGCCCTCCTCGCGGCACACCCGGGTGAGCCCCTCCAGGAGATCGTCCCCGCGTTCGAGCCGCCCCACGATGGCCTTCCGCCCTTCCACCCGCACCCGCATCCTCCGCCTCCTCTCCCCCCGTTCCCGAAACGGCGGGCATTTTGCCACAGCGACCCGTTGGTTGCACCCCGGCCTTGGGTTTTCGGGTCCTTGTGCCGATAGGAGGGGAAACACCCGATCGGGCCGAAGGAGGAAAGGAACCGTGCTACGACGCGCCGCGCTCGTCCTTCTCGTGGTGGGCTTGGGGGTTGCCGCCTGGCTCAAGGCCACCCGGTTCGCCGACTCCCCGGACGCCGCCCGGTACTTCGCCGGCGTTTTCTTCCTGGGGATCGCCGCGCTTGCGCTCCTGGGCTCCAGCCTGGCCCGGGAGCGCACCCGCCGGAAGCGGGGGTTCGACCTGGAGCGGTACCTGGCCGGAAACCGGCGGGAGACCTACCGGATCCACTACCCGGAGGGGGAGCGGCCCCGGTTCGGGGTCCTGGGCGGCGGGGGGGAGGCCGAACCCCGGTGGTTCGAGGTGCTCGACGCCTCGGAGGAGGGGATCCGGTTCCGGGCCGGGGACGGGTTCTCCCCCGGCGACGAGGTGGAGGGGCGGGTGGAGTTCCCCACGGGCCGTTGGGCCCGGGTCCAGGGCACCGTGGTCCGCGTCGAGGGGGACCAGGTGGGGCTCTCGCTCACCCGCACGATCCCCGGGTCGATCATCGTGGAGGAGACCCGCCGGCTCCGCGATCACCTGCGGCCGGCCCCCTCGTCGGACCAGGACGAGGGCAGCGGCTCCACCGGGTAGCCGGCGCGCTTCCAAGCCAACCACCCCCCGTCCAGGTGGAAGGCGTTGGTGAAACCAAGCTTTTGGAGTTTTTGCACCACCCGGGCGCTTTTGGGCTTCTCGAGTCAGGCGCAGTACACGACCAGGAACTGATCCTTTCGGAACTCGGGCGCCCATTCCTCCACCCGGGTGCAGTCCCGCCACACAGCCCCGGGGATCTGCCCGGAGAGGCGGCCGCGCCGTTCCCTACAGGTCACGTCGATCACGACGAGCCCCTCCTCCCCCAGGCGCGCGGCCAGATCCTCCACCTGCATCGTCGGAACCACGATCCAGGGCCGCTCCTCGCCCACCGCCTCGGAGGAGCGGAAGTCCTCAGCCCACCCGTGCGCCAGGCCTCCCAGCGTGAGCGCCAAAATCCACAACCCCCACCCTGCATACCGCGTCATTTCACACCTCCCTGGATTGCGCGCGAAGTCCGGAAGGCTCGAAGGCTCGACGGCCAAACCCGTTGGGAGCGCAACGTTCGCACCATGGCCCGCACGTTGCGATCCCGCGGGCGGCGCCCCGTCGCCGCGGCCTTGGGGCGCCCGGCGCATCCTTTCTGCCGGGGAACGCGTTCCGAGCGCCCGTCGCGGGGTGACGGGGCGCGCTTTTTCGGTTCCGGTTGTGAAACAATGCACGCATCGTGCCGGGGGTGCGGTTTACCGTCGGCGGCCGAAGGGGTATGCTTCGCGCCCCTTCCGGATGGCGAGAAACACACCGCGCGTCATGCTCCCAGGAGGAAGCCTCACCCATGTTGGATATCGCACGCATCCAGGAAGCCATGGAGATCGTCTCCCGACGGTTTCCCCCCACCCCGCTCCTGCGGTCGGAGCAGCTCAGCCGCCAGACGGGGGCCGAGGTGTTTCTCAAGCTCGAGAACCTCCAGCGCACGGGTTCGTTCAAGGTGCGCGGCGCCGCTCACAAACTCTGGCGGATCCGCGACCAGGTGGGCCCGAACGGCGTGGTGGCCGCTTCGGCCGGAAACCACGCCCAGGGCGTGGCGCTCGCCGCGGCGGAACTGGGCATCCCCTCCACCGTGGTCATGCCCGAGGGCGCTTCGATCTCGAAACAGGTGGCCACCCGGGATTACGGGGCCCGGGTCCTCCTCCACGGGAAAACCGTGGCCGAGGCCCTGGAGAGGGCGTGGGAGCTTGCCCAGGAGGGCTACACGTTCCTCCATCCCTTCGACGACGACGACGTGATCGCGGGCCAGGGCACCGTGGGCCTCGAGATCCTTCGGCAGCTCGAGGCCTTCGACGAGGTGTGGGTTCCGGTGGGCGGTGGGGGGCTCGCGGCCGGCGTGACCCTGGCGGTGAAAGACCGGCTTCCCGGGGCCCGGATCGTGGGGGTCCAGACCCAGGCCTGCCCGGCCGCCCTGGAGGCCCTGCGAACGGGCGAACCCGTGGAGGTTTCGGCCGAGCGCACCCTGGCCGACGGCATCCGGGTGCCCCGGGTCGGGGAGCGGCCGTTCCGGGTGCTCCGGCAGGCCATGGACGAGGTGCTGCTGGTGGAGGAGAGCCGGATCGCCCTGGCCGTGGTGACGCTCCTCGAGCGCAAGAAACTGCTGGCCGAGGGGGCCGGCGCCGTGCCCGTCGCGGCCCTCATGGCCGCCCCGCCCGAACGGGTCGAGGGCCGGCGCATCGTTCTCGTGGTGAGCGGGGGGAACCTGGATCTCAACGTGCTCGACCGCATCCTGGAGCAGGGCCTCATGCGCACGGGGCGGATCCTGCGGTTCCGGGTGGTGCTCGATGACAGCCCCGGCTCCCTGCACGATCTCCTCTCGGTCGTGGCCCGGGAGCAGGGGAACATCCTCCACATCTTCCACGACCGCCTGAGCGTAGACCTGCCCCTGGGCCGCACCCGGGTGGAGGTGGAGGTGGAAACCCGGGGCTTCGACCACATCGGCCGGCTCACCGCCGCCCTGCTCCAGGCCGGCTACCGGATCGAGGCGAGCCCGGCCGCGGCGCCTTGACAGGGGGCCGGACGGGGGCAAAGTGGGACCCGGATGAAAGGTTGGGCCGGCCCGCCCGACCCACCGCCGAGTCCCGAGTCCCGAGTCCCGAGTCCCGTGCCCCCAAAGGAGGTCCCCATGAACCGCACGTTGATCGGCCTGCTCGCGTTGACCCTCGCCGCCTGCGCCGGCCTCGCGGCCCGCCAATCCCAGCCGAAGGACGTTTCGGCGACCGCCCTTTGGGCGAGCCTCAAAGCGGAGAACTACGCCGCCACCTGGAAGATCTGGCCCGGCAAAGGCAAGTTCTACCAGGGCCGGGAACCCCACGGCATGCTGCTCACAACGTACGTGAACGACCTCGCCCTGGGGGCGATCCAGGGGAAGAAGGGAACGATGCCCCCGGGGGCCATCGTGGTGAAGGAGAACTACACGCCCCAGCGCCAACTCGCCGCTGTGACCGTGATGTGGAAGGTGCAAGGGTACAACCCCTCCGCAGGCGACTGGTTCTGGGCTAAGTACGGCCCGAACGGCGCCGTGCAGAAGGCCGGAAAGGTGGCCGGCTGCATCAACTGCCACGGCAAGGCCGCCGGCAACGACTACCTGTTCACCGGTTCCCTCCGGTAAAACGCCCCCGACGGCAACGGGCCGGCCCTCTCCGGGCCGGCCCGTCGGGGATCGCCTCGCGGCCCGGTCCTTCAGACCACGCCCTTCCCCCGCAGGAACGCGCCCATCTCCTGGTCCGTGCCCAGAATATGGCCCCGGAGCCAGTCCATCACCCGGCGCTGCACCTGAATGGTGACGGAGAGCTTCTCCGGGTTCCGATCGTACTCGGCCGCGAGCGCCCCGAAGTCCCTTTTGAACGCCTCGTGGATCGCCTTGTGCTCGGCGTAGCCCGGGTAGCCGTGCCGCTGCATCAGGGCCTCCTCGGCGGCGAAGTGCTCCACGGCGTACTTCCCCAGGAACGCCAGCACGTCACCGATGATCTGGCGGCCCTTGCCTTCCCTCATGGCGTCCAGGGGCTCGTTCACCTGGCGGATGAGCTCTTTGTGCTGGGCGTCCACCTTGGCAACGCCCGTGGCCATCTTGGCTTCCCACTGCATGATGTGGCTCCTTCCAAGCAACTTCGGTCCGCGGTCGTCGGTCCCGTGGTCCAGACGGCCCCGGCCCACCGTGTGGCCGAGGCGGAAGTTATTGTTCTTGCGAACAGGCCGCGCCTCGTGGCCTACGGAGCTTCCAAGTAACTTCCTGCTAGGACGCTGGGAGGCCGGGATGCTAGGACGCTAAAATCCTTTTGGATTCCAGCGTCAGCGGCTGTTTCAACCCGTGGGAGCGGCTTCCACGCCGCGACAACATCCCTTAAGGCCGTCGGCCCGGGGATCCCCTGCGCCGTTACGTGCGGAACCGTTCGGTGAGGCTGCGCAGTTCGTCGGCCTTCCGGGCCACGGTCTCGGCCGTGCGGGCAATCTCGTCGCCGGCCCGGGTGTTCTCCCCCACCCCTTGGGCGATCTGGTCGAGGTTCGTCGCCAGGTTCTCGATGGTGGCCGTGAGCTCCTCGGTGGCCGCCGCGATCTGCTCCACCTGGGCCGCCGCCCCCGACGCCTCGGCCTCCACCTCGGCCATCGCCCCGGCCGCCCCCTGCCCCAGGGCCTTCCCCGCCTCCACCTCCCGCACCCCTTCGCCCATGGCCGCCACGGCCTTCTGGGTCTCCCCCTGGATCCCCGCGATGGTCCGCGCGATCTCCTGGGTGGCCTTCACGGTCTTCTCGGCGAGCTTTCGCACCTCGTCGGCCACCACCGCGAACCCCCGGCCGTGCTCCCCCGCCCGGGCCGCCTCGATCGCCGCGTTCAGGGCCAGCAGGTTCGTCTGGTCCGCGATGTCCTCGATGGTGCGGATCACCACGTCGATCTTTTCGGCCTCGGCCCCCAGGCCCTCCACCACCCGGCCGGCCCCGGCCACCACCTCGGCGATCCGCTCCAGGGCCTCCTCGGTCTCGCCCACCTTCCCGGCGGCCTCCAAGGCCTTCTCCCGGGCCCGGCCCGAGGCCTCGGCCACCCCCGAGGCGTTCCGCGCCACCTCGTGCACCGTGGCTCCCATCTCCTCGCCGCTCGCCGCCAGGGCCTGGGTCTGCTGCGACACCTCCTCGTTGCTCGAGGCGATCTGGGCGGTGGTCGCCGAAAGCTGCTGGCTCGCCGCCGCCATCTCGGCCGCCGAGGCCTTCACCTGGTCCACCGTGTACCGGATCTTGTCGGCGAAGATGTTGAACCAGTTGGCCAACTCGTCGAACTCGTCGCGCTCGGCCGCGCGGAACACCTCACACGTCTCACAGGACGTCACCTTGCCCGAGAGCACCGTCGGGCACTGGATCTTCTCCCTGACGGCCTGCATGGACCCCACATGGCTCCAGCAAGCCTCCCGCTTGCCGAACGAGGCGCACTCCCCGTGGCCGCATTCCATCACCTTCGAACAGTCCACATACTTGAGGGGCAGCCGCTTCGTCAGATCCCCCTCCCCCTCGGCCATGTCCTTTAAGAGCGCCACGAACCGCCGGATCCGCCGGGTCACGAGCCCGGCCTGGAGGAACCACGTGCCAAGCGCGGCCGCCACGAGCCCCGCGAGGCCCGCCACCGCCCCGGTGCGGATGCCGGCCCGCCGGGCCCCGGCCACGAAGGCCACCGTCTCCTCCCGGGCCTTCGCCACGTCGGCCACGCTGAACCGCACGTAGAGCGCTCCCGCCAAGTCGCCGGGCTTCACCCCGTCGTGGCATTCGAGGCACCGCTCCTCGTACCGGTGGGCCCGGATCACCGTGATCTCGTTGCCCTCGGGGATCTCCACGGGCTCGGTGGCGGCCGCGGCCTTTCGGAACGCCCCGGCGTCGAATTCCCGATCCACCGACTCCTCGCGGCTCGCGTAGGCGATCTTGCGCTCGGGGTCGGTGAGCCCCACCTCCACCACGCCCTCCACGGTCCCGAGGTCCGACAGGAGTTCCTCGAACACGCCCATCTCGCCGCGCTCCACCGAGCCCCTGGTCCCCGCCTCCAGGCTCGAGAACACGCTTCGGGCCCGGGCGACGCCGGCGGCCTCCAGGGCCCTGGCGCTCTTTTCGCCCAGCGCCCCCAGGGCCCGGACGGCCCCCGCCGTGCTCACCCACGTGCTCGCCCCGAAGGCGAGCACGAGCACGATCGTCAGAAACCCGCACACCTTGGCCTGGATGCCGATACGCATGGAGCTCCTCCCTGCGGTTCCCGGATGGCGACGAAGAGACGAAACGGCGGCGGAACCGCCCTTCGGTATCGGCCGGTCGCCCCGTCGTCTTGACCTTCGGGACGCGCTTTCCCGCATTTTTTGGGAAAACCAAGACAGGTCGCGGCTGGCCCGTTTCCGAAACCCTGCCCGGGGGGAGCCATCGGCGCGCGTTGACGGGGGCACGGCCCAGGAAGGAACGGGCGACCGAGGAAACCCCACAGAGGGTTTTGCTTCCAAGTAACTTCCTGCTGGGATGCTAGGAGGCTGGGACGCTAGGACGCCAAAATCCTTTGGGATTCTAGCATCGGCTGTTGTCCCAACCTGTGGGAGCGGCTTTCCAGCCGCGACCCTGTCCCTTCGGGCCTTCGGC
>NZ_BAAHFQ010000060.1:0-18426 GCF_054681715.1 Deferrisoma sp. | reverse complement strand
CCCGATCACAACGGCCCGCGCCAGCGGCGAGCGCAGATCCACGAGGCCCTGGGCGTCGTCCAGGGCCTCCGACGCCGGGAACTCGAGCACCACCCCGGGCTCGAGGCCGTGGATCCGTCCCCGGTCGAGAAACACGAGGTCGTCGGTTCCCAACACGGTGCGGTCGGGCTGGCCCCGGAGCACCACCCCCTCCACGCCCCGGGAGGCCCCCGTCGCCGTCACCTGCTCCACCGGGGCCCGGAACGGCATGACCCCGGCCCCGTTCTGCACGGCGTCGTACCCCTCCAGGATGCGGGCGACCGCCCGGCCGGCCTCGACCGACTCGACCTTGAGGTGCGCCAGAACGCGGACGTACCACCCCACGGGTTCCCCGTTGCGCGGGTGGACCACCGACTCCCGGTCGTCGAAGGCCGTGAGGCGGTCTCCGGGCCGAACCGAGGCGCCGGGGTTGAGAGCGATCTCCACATCCTCCCCGGGCGCGTAGGCCACCTTTCGTTGGGCCCGGGTATCCACCACCCCGAGCCGGGCGACCGGATGGGAGGACACGAAATCGAGCGCCCGCGCCCGAACCAACCGGTACGTCTTCGCCTCCGGTGCGGCCCCCCGGGACTCCCGGGTGCCGGCCCCGGAGGGTCCCGCCCCCGCCTCGTCCGGCGTCGCCGGCTCCCCCGCCCGGGGCGGAACCAACCGCTCCACCGGAAGCCGCACGACCCGGCCCGCGGCCTCCCTCTGGCGGGCCGCCGGCCCGTCGAACCGGATCTCATCCCCCGGGAAGATCCAGTGGGGGTTTCGGATCTGGGGGTTCAGGGCCCAGAGTTCCGGCCAGAGCGTGGGATCGCTCCACCGGCGGGCCGAGAGGTCCCAGAGGGTATCGCCGGGAACCACCCGGTACACGGGTTCGGCCGCGCCCGCGGTCGCCGCCCCCAACACCACTGCCGCCAAGAGGATGCGCGCCTTCACGGTGTCTCCTCCCTGGGTCCACCCAGTGCCCCGCTGGAAGGCTGGAAAGCTGGAAGGCCAGAAGGCGGGACGCCTTCGAGGCCCCGGCTCGGTGGTCCAACCTCGCCCCTGTCTCCCGAACGACCGAATCGTCGCGTACGCGGGCCCCCGGGCGGGTACTTCGCCGGCTCACCCCCCGAGCTTCTTCCGGGCCTCCCGCGCCGCCTCGCTTTGCGGATACTGTTCCACCACCCGGCTCCAGAACACCCGGGCCTTCCCGGGCTCCCCTAGGCGCTCGTAGGAGAGCCCGATCTTGAGGAGGGCGTCCGGAGCCTTCGGCTCGTGGCCGTAGCGGTCCACCACCTTCTGGAACTCCACGATGGCTTGCTCATACTGCCCCTGGGAATAGTAACACTCCCCGACCCAGTATTGGGCGTTGTCCGCGTATTCGTGGTCGGGATACCGGGCCACGAACTCCTCGAAGTCGAGGATCGCCGCCCCGTATCGGCCCTCCCGGTACGCGTTGAACGCCCGCCGGTACAAGGCGATCGGCGCCGAGAGCGTGGCCGGGGGCTCTTCCGCCGGAGACGGGGCCGGCTCGGGGGGTTCCAAACGGATCACCCGGAGCTCCGGCTGTTCCCGGACGGCCCCCTTCTTTTCGGCCGGTCGGGCCACCGACTCAAGCCGGGCCTCCAAGGCGTCCACCCGGGCCCTCAGGCCCAAAAGGGCGCGGTTCATCTCGTCGAGGCGGAGCTCTAGCCGGGCCCGGGACTGCTCGAGTTCCTGCACCCGGGGTTCCCAGGACGGGGGTTCGTCCTTGGGGGGCGCGGCGGCGCACCCCGCCAGGAGGACCGCCGCCAGACCGGACAACCCCAGCGAAACCCACCCGCGACTAGCCTGTGACACCCCTTGTCCCTCCTTCTCGCTCGCGAACAGAACGGAAGCGCCCGTCCGGGACCCCGCCCCGGTTCCACGTCCCGGCGCATACCATACCACCGGGGCTTGCGGCCGACCAAGGACCGAAAGTTTGACAACGTCGTTTGTTTGTTATTACGCTTCACAAGCGGTCCTGGCGGCTTGGCGATGCTGCACCGGACGGACAGACCAAGGGCCCTTGGAGCAAGGAGCAGGCCATGCAAGGTCTCAAGGTACCCGAAGCCACCATCAAGCGCCTTTCCATCTACATGCGGGTCTTGAGGGACCTGGAGAAGAAGGGGGTGGAGGTCATCTCCAGCGCCGAACTCGCCGATATCTGCGGCGTAAACGCTGCGCAAATCCGCAAAGATCTCACCTACTTCGGAGAATTTGGGGTCCGGGGGGTGGGCTACTACGTGAAAGAACTCCACTTCGATATCCGAAAGGTGCTGGGGCTCAACCAGAAACGCAACGTGGCCCTGATCGGGGTGGGCAACCTGGGGCGGGCCCTCGCCAGTTACCGGAGCTTCACGGAACACGGATACGTTTTCGTGGCGGCCTTTGACGTGGACCCGAAAAAGGTGGGTACTTTTCTGCCCTCTGGAATTCCCATCGAGCACCTCGATGAGCTGCCCCGGGTGGCGAGGGAAAAAAAGATTGAGATCGCGATCATCACCACCCCGGCCGAGGCGGCCCAGGAGGCCGCCGACGCGGCCGTGCGGGCCGGGATCCGGGGCATTCTCAACTTCGCCCCGGTGCAGGTGAGCGTGCCGGAGCACGTGAAGATGAAACGGGTTGACCTTACGACCGAGTTCGATAACCTCGTATACCACCTTTCCTCCGGAGCGTAGGACGAAAGCCCCATGGCCGACTGGATCTTGGAAAACCCGGAAAACGTAACCGAGGCCGACGTCGTGGTCGGCATCCCGAGCTATAACGAGGCGGACGCCATCGCGTTCCCGACCGAACAGGCATCACTGGGGCTGCGCGAGTACTTCGCGGGCTACCGAACCGTGGTCGTCAACTGCGACAACGCCAGCACCGACGGCACGAAGGAGGCGTTCTTCAACGCCCCGTGCACCGTGCCCCGGATCTACGTGTCCACCCCTCCCGGGGTGAAGGGCAAGGGGAACAACTTCCGCAACCTCTTCCGGCTGGTTACGGAGCTCGGCGCCAAGGCCGTGGTCGTGGTGGACGCGGATCTCAAGAGCATCACCCCCAAGTGGATCAAAGCCCTCGGGGAGCCCCTCCTGGACGATTTCGGGTTTGTGGCGCCCCTGTACCTTCGGCATAAGTACGACGGGACGATCACCAACAACATCGCCTATCCCCTGACCCGTTGCCTGTACGGACGCAGGGTCCGCCAGCCCATCGGCGGCGACTTCGGGTTCTCGGGGGAGCTCGCCCGGTTTTACCTGGAGCATGAAACCTGGAACGACGACGTGGCCCAGTTCGGCATCGACATCTGGATGACGACGCTGGCCATGTATTTCCGCAAGCCCATCACCCAGGCGTTCTTGGGCAGGCCCAAGATCCACCGCCCCAAGGACCCGGCCGCCAGCCTCGGGCCGATGTTCCGGCAGGTTGTGGGCACGATCTTCCACCTGATGGAGCCGTTCGCCCCGTTCTGGCGGGAGGTGCGGCGCAGCCGCCCCACCGCGATCTTCGGGTTCGGCCTCGGCGAAACGGAGCAACCGCCGCCGGTTCATGTCGACATGGAGGCGCTGTACCGGAAGTTCCGGGAGGGGGCGAACGAGTACGATGCCGCGTGGAAGGAGGCCCTCGCACCGGCAACCTACGCAAAGCTCGCGGAGGTTCGGGAACTCGAACCGGCCCAGTTCGAGTTCCCCGTGCCCCTTTGGGCCCATGTGCTTTTCGACATGGCAGTCGCCCATCGCGACCGGGTGCTCCCCCGGGAGCAGCTTCTGGACTCCCTGGCGCCCCTGTACTTTGGGCGGACCCTCTCGTTCGTGCGCTCCACCGAGGGCATGGCCTTGCAGCAGGCCGAGGAGTACGTCGAAGAGCAGTGCCTCGTGTTCGAGGAAGCCAAGCCCTACCTGATCGAGCGCTGGGGCGCCTGAGCCCTGGCCGAAAGGAGGCGATCGTGGCTCGCATTCTGATCGTGGACGACGAAGAGCACATCCGCACGCTCTACACCCTGGAACTCGAGGACGAGGGGCACGAGGTCCTGGCCCTAGAAACCGGCAAAGACATCGTTCCTCATGTGGAGGAGTTCCGGCCGGATGTGGTGATCCTCGACATCAAGATGGTGGACGTGAGCGGCCTGGACGTGCTCCAGGAGCTCCGCAACCGGTTTTACGACCTTCCCGTGATCCTGTGCTCCGCCTACGGCTCGTACAAGGGAGACGTGAAGAGCGTGGCCGCGGACTACTACGTGGTGAAGTCCTCGGACCTGACGGAACTGAAGCGAAAGATCCAGCAGGCCCTGGAGGCGAAGATCCCCGAGACATGACCCGACGCCGCGGATTTCCCGGCTCCCCACGCCGGCCCCACGGGCCGGCGTTTTTGGTGCCTGGAGCTCTTCCACGGCCGCCGAAGACACTATTACCCAGGGGGCTAAATAGGCGCGCCAGGCCGCCGCGGTCTTGACCCCGGGACCGGAGACCGCAGACCGGCGACCGTGCCAGGTGCCAGAAGACAGACGACAGAGGACAGGGGTGCTCTGACATTTGACATCTGAATTCTGGCCCCTGCTACGGCGCAACTCCAACGGGTTGACCGACGTGATGACGCCGGGATCCCGAACGCTCTTAGCCGCCTAGCTGCCGCGCAGCCAGCCGCCTAGCCGAACTTACTTGGAAGGATACCAAACCCATGGTCAAGTACATCGCCGTGGCCGGCAATATGGGAAGCGGCAAATCGAGCCTGGTGGAGTTCCTGTGCCGCCGGTACCCCGAGATCCGGCCGTTCTACGAGCGCAACGCGGAAAACCCGTACCTGGAGGATTTTTATCGGGACATGGGGCGCTGGGCGTTCCATTCCCAGGTGTACTTCCTGACCCTCAAGTTCCGGGTCCACCAGGAACTCGACGCGTGCCCGCACACCGTGATCCAAGACCGCACCATTTACGAGGACGCCGAGATCTTCGCCGAAAACCTCCACCGCCGGGGACTCCTGACCGGCCGGGACTACGAGGCCTACCGGCTCCTCTACGACACGATCCGGGCGAGCCTGAACCCCCCGGACCTCCTCATCTACCTGAAATCCAGCATGACCACGATCCGAAAACGGATCCGCAGGCGGGGCCGGTCGTTCGAGCAGGGGGTGGACCCCGGGTATCTTAGAGACCTCAACCGTCTCTACCGCTCCTGGATCCGGCGCTACGACCTCTCCCCGGTGCTCGTCATCGACGCGGACCGGCTCGATTTCATCCACGACATGGTGGACCGGTTGGAGGTGCTGGAGACGATCGAGAAATACCTGTAAGGAGGGTGAGCTTCGGCCGATGGCCGGGCGGCAGGCAGCGGGGGGTGGAACCGGTGCCCCTCGGGCCGCCGATCGGCCCCCCAGCCCCCCGTTTGCGCCCCACTCGAGGGGGCTTCCGCACCTGCACGGGCCTTCGTTACGGCGGAGGCTCCGGACCCACCCGGGCGCAGGCGATCCGCCGGAGGGCCGAGGCGAGCTTGAACCCCTCGCCGTGATCTCCCCGATGGCACTCCGCGCAGGCCTCGGCCGCATCGCGCGGACCCCGGGAGATCTCCGCGGCCGGGTGGAGGCTGCCGGGACCGTGACAGGCCTCACACTGAACCCCTGCCAAAAGGGAGCGCGACTTGGTTCCCAGACGATACCCCGCCGGCGTTCCGAAGCCGGTGGTGTGACACCGCAGGCACTCCGGGTTCTTCCGGTCGGCGCCCCGGAGCAGCCCCAGGGCCCTTGCGTGGCGGCCGTCGCGCCACGCCTCGGCGTGACGGGGATGGCACTCGCCGCAGGCCGAGGCGCCCGCGAAAACCGGTTCCAACCCCTCGGCGTTTACGTCCACCTCCATGTCGCGGATCTCCCTTCCGCGCCACCGCCACAGTCCGGCGCGACGGTAGTAGGCATCGACGATCCGCCGCACGTCGGCGCACTCCGGGAACTCCGGCCGCAGGGGCACGAACCGGTGGCGCAGGCCCCACCCGTCGGGTTTCGGGTCGAGGGAAACCAGCGTGAGGAACTTTCCCAGTTGGCTCGCGCCCACGATCCAGGCGTCTCCCACCCGCCACGGCAACATGAGCCGATCCCTCGGGTCACCGGCCAGGTAGGCCGTCACCCCGGGGACGGTGCGCGCCATCACCCGGAACTCCTTGGGGTGAACCGCTCCCACCACCAGGACGGCATCGCAGCCCCGGCGGGTGAGTTCCGGCAACCAGCGGCGCACGGCGTGCCATGTGGGGGCCACCCGGTAACGCTCTCCCAGCGCTTTGGGGGAAGCCCTCGGGTCCGTCACGCCCAGGAAACCGACGCGCACTCCCCCGCGATCCAGCACGATAAAGGGTGCGAACACGGGTTCCTGGGTCTCGGCATCCACCAGGTTCCCGCTGATGAACGGGTAGCCGGCCGTTTCGGCCCACTCCTTCAAGGGTTCCACGCCCGCGGCGAGGTCGTAGGCCCCCACCACCTGGAGGTCCAGCCCGAGGGCCCGGTGTCCCTCCACCAGGCACCGGGCCTTCGCGAGCCAGGGTTCGCGTTCCGACGGCGCCAACCATGCCCGGGGAAACAGGGCGTTTCCCCCATCCAGGACCACGACCTCGACCCCACGGGTCTTGAGGTCCCTCACATACCACGCCTTCTTGGCAAGACCGCCAAGCGGGTTGTCCGCTCACCCGCAAAGGCCCAGCGTCGATCTCAGGTCCGCCGTGTAGACCAAGTGCACCCCCTCATCCGCCCAACCGATCCCGGCCCACGCCACGGCCATCCCCAGAACTACCCCGACCCATTTTCCCATGACCCCTCCGCTTCCCCCGTTACTCATGCCAATGAAAGTGTTGCCAGATTCCGGCCGTTGCTACGGGAACCAGCGGGTGGGGGGCTGGTGGAGAGCCGGGGGCGGCCCCTCACCTCGCCGCGCGCCCACCCAGGTCCTGCGGCCATACCGCTCCACCCCCGATGCGTCGGCCGAGGCATTCCTCCGCGCATCGGAACGGGCCGGATGTGAAGGATAGCACATTCACCGCAAGAAGCCAGGGGAATAGCGCGGCGGGGATCCTGGAACAAGTTACCGACACCCACGGAAATACTGTCAGATCCCGGGCGGTGCTACGGGCGATCCGCAGGTGGGCGATTGGTGGAAAACCGGGGCGTCCCCTTACCTCGCCGCGCCCTCACCACGCCTGGATCACTTCGCAAGATCCGGAACGTCCGCCACCGTCGCCCCGGCCTGCCGAGCCGACAACGGCATGGAAAGGCGCGGCGAAAGGGGTGACGCACTCGCGCCCGCCTGAAGCCCGTCCGCAACCCTCGTCCGGTCATACCGTCGTGGGCCGCAAATACGGGCAATCAGACAGACGGATCTCGCGGGTTGACGGGACGCGGCGCGCGGGTGCCCCCGGTGTCCCCCATGGCGTAATACCAAGTTGCGTTCAAAGCTACCGTTTCCTGATCCGGCCCGGGATGGGTGTCTGTTTGAACGCAACTTGGTAGAATGGGAGATCAGGGTCCACGGGGAAGGAGGAAAGCAACGGGAGAAACCCGGAAGGGCCCGAGGGGGTTCCCGGGATCAGGCGGTCTCGAGGGCCGCGCGGCGGTCTCCCCACCCGAGGAGGAGCCGGAACCCCTTGGGAGGCGGGCCCCCGGGGGCGCCCAGGCGGACCTCGGCCCCGGCGGCCGGTTCCGGGCCCTCGAGCGACACGATGAGCAGGCCGGCCCCCCGGGCCAACCGGATCAACTCTGCTCCGGACACCCGAAGTGGGGCGGAGAACCAGCCCCCGTTGCCGAACCGCGCGCGGCCGAGGTCGAAGACCCGGGCTGCAAACCCCTTGAGGCCGGCGGAGTTCTCCTCGCCCCCCACCTGGTCCCACGCCTCCCCCACGACCTCCAGGTAGACCCCCAGCGGCTCGTCGGGCGGTTCTTCCTCGGTCGGGCCCGGGGGGGGTGGCAGAGGCGCGGCCTCCGCCTCGAAAGCCCGGTCGAGGAGCCGGGCCAACGCGTCATGGATCCGGGCGTAAGTGTCGAACTCCATGCACCCGCTCAGGATCCCGGCCACCAGGGCAGCCGCCAGGTCTCGGGCCTCCTCGGGCTCGAGGGCCCCCTCAGCCGCGGCCAGCGACACGGCCCGGCCCAACGCCACGAACGTTTCCACGTCTCGGGTCACCATGGACCTTCTCATCGGCAGTCCTCGGCCGGAACTAAAATCGCCCGAACCTCCTCATCCGGATGTTCAGAAGGAGGCCGCAGATGAGAAAGGTGGTGACCACCGAGGATCCCCCGTAGGAGAACAGCGGTAGCGGCACCCCGACCACGGGCAGGAGCCCCAGCACCATGCCCACGTTCACCAGCACGTGGAAGAAGAGGATCGCGGTTAGCCCCACCGCCAGGAGCCTCCCAAAGTCGTCCCGGGCCCGGGAGGCGATGTCGAGGCCCCACAGAATCCACAGGGCAAAGAGAATCAGCACGACCGCCGCACCCAGAAACCCCCACTCCTCGGCGAGTACCGAGAAGATGAAGTCCGTGTGCCGCTCGGGCAGAAACCTCAGATGAGCCTGGGTTCCCTGGAGGAACCCCTTTCCCAGGAGTTGTCCGGAGCCGACCGCGATCTTCGACTGAATAATGTGGTACCCGGCCCCCAGGGGATCGCGCTCCGGATCCAGGAACGTGAGAATCCTCTGGCGCTGGTAGTCGTGGAGGAACCCCCAGGCGGCCGGAAGCGCCACCGCAGTCGCCCCCATCCCTCCCAGAAGCACTCCCCGGCGGACCCCCTGGAACAGAACCTGAACCGCTGCCACCCCGGCCATCAGCACGGCGGTGCCGAGATCCGGTTGCAGGAGGACCAGGGCGCAGGCCAATCCTACCGTCGCCGCCGGGACGAGGAGGGGCCGCAGGCCATACGGGGGGTCGGAGGGTTCCCGGGCGAGGACGTGAGCCGTGACGATGGCGATGGAGATCTTGGCGAACTCCGAGGGTTGGACCCGGATCGGCCCCAGCGCGATCCACCGCTGGGCGCCCATCGTCGTGTGACCCACGGCCAGCACGGCGGCCAGGGTGAGGAGAGTGCCCAGATACATCCAGGGCGCCCAGGATTCCAGACGCCGGTAGTCGAACACTACGGCGCCCGTAAGAACCAGGCCACCGATCGCCATCCACCGGGCCTGCTTCCCGGCATACGCCGCCACCGTCCCGCCGGGACCATGGCTGGCGCTCCACAGGACCGAAAGCCCCGCTCCACAAAGGAGCGCAAGCAGGAACAGAAACCCCCAGTCCAACTGGCGCCATGCCGCCCGGGGCCTCATCGGCCTTCCTCGCCCACGGCCACGCCGGCCCGGGTGAGGTCCCGGTACGCCTCCACCACCCGGGCGGCCACCGGCCCCGCCGCGGCACCGCCGTGCCCTCCGTGTTCCACCAGCACCGCAAACGCGATTTCGGGACGATCGGCGGGCGCGTACCCCACGAACCAGGCGTGATCCCTGTGTTCCCAGGGGATCTGATCGTCCGGAAGATTGCGTTCCGAGGGCAATTTCACCACCTGGGCCGTGCCGGTCTTCCCGGCCACGGGAAATCCCGGCACCTCGGCCCGGCGACCCGTGCCCCTTTCGCCCGCCACCACCTCCCGGAGTGCCCGGCGGACGAGGCCGAGGTGGGCCATCGAAAACGGCAACCGTCCCACCTCCTCCGGGGCCAAGGAATGAACCACGTGGCCGGCGGGTTCCTCGATCCGGGTCACCAACCGGGGGCGCATGCGCACCCCCTGGGGGTGCGCTACGGCGGCCATCATGGAGGCGAGTTGCAACGGTGTGGCCAACACATAACCCTGGCCAATCGCCACGGACAGCGTCTCCCCCGCATACCAGGGTTCCCCCCGGGCCCGGCGTTTCCAGGCCCGGGTGGGCAGGAGTCCGGACCGTTCCCCGGGCAGGTCCACCCCGGTGCGCCGACCGAGTCCCAGGGCCTCTCCCCACCGGGCGATTCCGTCGACGCCCAGGTCGAGCCCCAACTGGTAGAAATACACGTCACACGACTCCACCAGGGCGCGCTCCAGGTCCACCCACCCGTGGCCGGTCTTTTTCCAGCACCGGTAGTCCCTGCCGGCGAACGGGTAGGCCCCCGAGCAAAACACCCGGGTCTTCGGGGTGATGACACCCTCGGCCAGGCCCGCCAGGGCCACGGCCACCTTGAACGTGCTCCCCGGCGGGTACTGCCCTGCCACGGCCCGGTTTTGGAGCGGATGGAGGGGATCGGACACGATCTCTTGCCAGCGCTCCGGGGTGACGCCGCGAACGAGCTCATTGGGATCAAGGCCCGGCGAGGTCACCAAGGCCAGAACCTCTCCTGTTTGGACCTCGATCACGACAACCGCGCCCACCTGGTCGCCGAGCGCCTCCTGGGCTGCCTCCTGAAGCCTACCGTCCAAGGCCAGTACAAGATTCTGTCCCGGCTGGGCCGGTCGCTCCGCCAGCACCCGGAGCTCCCGACCCCGAACGTCCACCTCCACCTGCCGCCCCCCCGCCGCGCCCCGGAGCACCCCCTCCCAGGTCCGCTCGATGCCCGCCCTCCCCACGACGTCCCCGGCGGCATACTCGGCAAACGTCTCCCGGCCGAGCTCCTCGGCCGACACCTCCCCCACGTATCCCAGCACCGGGCCGAACAAAGCCCCACGCGGATAGTGGCGCACCGGTCGGGCGCGCACGAGCATGCCGGGCAACTCCAGCCGGTGGGCCTCGAGGCGGGCCATCTGGGGTCGATCGATCCGAGCGAGAAGCCGTGGCTCCCATCGGGGGGGACCGGGGGCGCCGAGAATGTTCCAGATCTCCTGGGGATCCATCCCCAGGATCCCGGCCACCCGGCCGACCCACTCCTCCCGGCCCTCCTCCGGCACCTCGGACGGCACGACCAGGGCTTCGAAGGCGGCCCGCACGTCCGCGAGAATGATACCGTTGCGGTCGAACACCATGCCCCGCGGGGCCGGCACCCGCTCGAGTCGGATCCGGTTGTTCTCGCTGAGATACCGGTAGCGCGCCCCCTCCCAGATCTGGAGGTAGGCGAGGCGCCCTAGCAGCACGCCGAAGGCGGCCGCCACCACCGCCACGCAGGCCAAAAGGCGGGGCCGGAGGCGGCTCCGGGTGAACCGCGGGCGAAAGATCACGGCGCAACCTCCATCCGGCTCCGCCGGCCCGTGGCGAGCTCAAGCCCGAGGAACACGAACACCACGAGGAGCACGTCGGCGGGCATCTGCCGGAGGGCGACGGCCCAGATCTCGGGGGGCGCAGAGGCGGAAGGGGCGGTGAAATGAAAGAGCACCGAGGCCCCCACCGCCTCCAGGAACGGGGCCGCAGCCGCAAGCGGCAGGAGCCAAAGGGGCTGGTGATCGAAAAACACGCCCCGAAGCGGCCGGGCCAGGACATAGAGCCACACGTGAAGGGCCCCCACGAACCCGAGGTGTCCTCCCGACAGGAGATCCACCAGCAGCCCGGAGCCCGCGGCCCAGAACACCCCGCCGCGCGGGACCCCCGTGAGGGCGAGCCAGAGCACGAGCAACCGCGTGAGATCGGGCCGCCAGGGGTCCGGAAGTACCAGCGGAAGGAGCGTGGTCTGCACCCCTGTGGCGAACAGGAGGATCCCCAGCCAGGCACCGATCGCCCTCACGGCTCCTCCGGCGGGCGCGGGAGCACGAGCACCTCCTCCAACCGCCCGAAATCGGCGCCGGGCTCCAACTCGGCACGCTGGAACACCTCTCCCGGCCGCTGCTCCACCGAGGCAATGCGGCCCAGGAGGAGCCCCTTCGGGAACACGCCGTCGAGCCCCGAGGTGACCACGGGATCCCCCACCTCCACGTCCTCCCCCCGGGGGAGGTACAGAACCCGGCACCGCCGTCCCAGCCCCCCCTCGACCACCACCTGGGCCCGGGTCCGCTGGATCAAGGCGTCCACGGCGCTGTTGGGATCGGTCAGGAGGAGCACCCGGCTCGCCCGTTCCGACACCTCGTACACACGCCCCACCAGGCCCTGGGGCGTCATGACGGGAGCGTCCACGCGAATCCCGTGGGCCATCCCCTTGTCGAGCACGACCGTCCGGAGCCACGGGGTGGCGCTACTGCCCACGACCCGGGCCGCCACGGCCGGCTGGGCCAGGAGGTCCCGAAACTCCAGTAGGCTCCGGAGCCTCTGGTTCTCCTGGAACACCTCCTCGACCCGGGCCAACTCCCGACGAAGATCCGCGTTCTCGTGCCGGAGGCGGGCGGCCTCGGTCTTGGCATCCACGAGCCACAGATACCGGTCGACCAACCCGGCCACCCCGCCGACCAACCCCCGAACCGCAGACTGCACCGGCGCCACCACGAGCCCAACCCCCCGGCCGCCCCACACCCCGCCACCCAAACCGCCGGACAGCAAGAATCCGACGGTCACGATCACCCCCCCCGCCCCGAGTAGGAGCTTACGGTGGCGTACCCAAAACGAGGTCATGGGCCGAGACGGGGGATCAGGACGTCACCTCCCGGAGGAGTTCGATCTCGTCGAGCGCCATACCCGCCCCCTGCGCCACGCACGACAGGGGATCGTCGGCCACCATCACCGGCAGGCCGGTCTCTTCCCGCAAGAGCACGTCGAGATTGCGCAGCAGCGCCCCCCCGCCCGCCAGCACGATGCCCTTGTCCACGATGTCGGCGGCGAGTTCGGGCGGCGTTTTTTCCAAGGCGATCCGGACGGCCTGAACGATCGCGTTGATCGGTTCGCGCAGGCTCTCCCGGATCTCGTCGGTGTGCACCGTGATCGTCTTCGGGATGCCGGCCACCAGATCCCGACCCTTCACCTCCATCGTCTGGGGGTGGTCCCCTCCGTCGGGATCGGGATACGCCGTGCCCACGGTCATCTTCACCTCCTCGGCTGTGCGCTCGCCGATGAGGAGGTTGTACTTGCGTTTGATGTATTGCACGATCGCCTCGTCCATCTTGTCGCCCGCCACCCGGACCGACTGGGAGTACACGATGCCGGCCAGGCTGATCACCGCGACCTCGGTGGTGCCGCCCCCGATATCCACGATCATGTTGCCCGAGGGTTCCGTCACCGGCAGACCCGCACCGATCGCGGCGGCCATGGGCTCCTCGATCAGGTACACCTCCCGGGCGCCCGCCGACTCGGCCGACTCCCGCACGGCCCGCCGCTCTACCTGAGTGATACCCGAGGGCACGCCCACGATGACCCGCGGTCGCACCAGCTTGCGACGGTTGTGGACCTTCTGGATGAAGTACCGCAGCATGGCCTCGCAAATGTCGAAATCCGCGATCACCCCATCCTTCATGGGGCGAATGGCCACGATCGAACCCGGCGTGCGGCCGAGCATCCGCTGGGCCTCCTTGCCGACCGCCAGGATTCGGCCGCCTCCCTGGCCTTCCTTTCGCACGGCCACGACCGAGGGTTCGCTCGCCACGATCCCCTTGCCCCGCACGTACACGAGGGTGTTGGCGGTGCCGAGATCGATGGCGAGATCGGTGGAAAAGAATCCCAGGATGGCGTCGAGCATGGGGGTTGCGCCTCGGAGAAGGGGTCTGGAAGGATCTTGGGTCGTTGGAAAAAACGGATTCTAGCAGCGCCTTTCCCGGCGGTTCAAGGCGATCGGACCGACCCCGTCCGGCACCCGGTGACCTTTGCCGACGAAGCGCATCAAAGGGCGTGAACGGGATCCACCCACACCATCCATGACCATCGGGAGGAAACGACCATGACCGTGAACGACGCGCTTCGGTTGATGGCGGGATTTTTCGTGCTCCTGAGCCTCGGCCTCGGGTACCTGCACAGCCCCTATTGGCACCTCTTCACCGCCTTCGTGGGCTTGAACCTGCTGCAGTCGGCGTTTACAAAGTGGTGCCCGGCCATGACGATCCTGCGGAAACTCGGGCTCCCGGACCCTGAGTTCGAAGCCCGGAAGGTGTGACCCATGGAACTCGACGCCGTTGAGGGGTCCGCCAAGCGGTTCCGGTGCCAGAAAAGCGAAAAGGAAGTCCCCCTTTCGGAACCCCGGTGCCTGAACCCCAAGGCGTACTGCCAGTGGCGGACCGCCTGCCCCATCTACCTGTTGGAAAAGGAGCAGGCCCGGGCCCGGCGAGCCGCCGGGTAACCCTCGCCCTGATTTTTCTCCCGGTTGCAGCCCCCTCGGGCCCTCGCGTATGCTACCTCGGTTTCCCGGAGGGAGCATGCGCGAAGCGTTACTGCGGCACCGATGGGTGCTCACCGTCGGATTTCTCGTGGCGGCCGCCCACCTCTCGGCCAAGATCGCCGGACTGTGGGTGGCCCGGTCTCTGTGGTCGCCCCAGTCCGGCCGCCCCGCCGTCTCGGTGACGGCGGCCGAGGCCGAACGGCGCGAACGGCTCGCCGACTACCGAATCATCGAAGACCGGAACCTGTTTAACGCCCACCCCACCCCCGAGCCGGCGGCCACCCCGGCGCCGGCCCCGGCCGCCCGGGCAACGCCGGAACCCGCACCCGCCCGGCCCCTTCCTCCCCTCAACCTGACCCTCCTCGGCACCGTGGTGGTGGACGGCGCGCCGTCGTTTGCCGTGATCCAGGACGGGAGCGAGGTCAAGGTGGTCCGGGAAGGCAGAGAGGTGGCCGAGGGGGCCACCCTCGTCAAGGTGCTCTCCGACCGCGTTCGGGTCCGCCGGGGTGGGGCCGAGGAGGAGATCCTCCTCTTCGAGCCCAAGCCCGCGGCCCGGGCCGACCGCGCCCGGCTCGCCCCGCCGAGCCAGGCGGAACCGGGACCCACCGCCGCCGACGACACGGTGCAAAAGGTGGCCGAGGACAAGTGGGTCATCGACGCCCGGGAACTCGAACAGGCTCAGGAGAACATGAGCCAACTCCTCACCCAGATCCGGGTGGTGCCCAATTTCACCGACGGGCAGCCCGACGGGTTCAAGGTGTTTGCGATCCGGCCCGGAAGCCTGTTTGCCAAGATCGGGCTTCAGAACGGCGACGTGATCAAGCGGATCAACGGCATCGAGATCCAGGGGCCCGAGCAGGCCTTCGAGGCCTACCAGCGGCTCAAGGACGAGACCACGATCCAGCTCGACCTCGTGCGGCGAAACCAGAACCAGACCTTCACCTACGAGATCCGGTGACCGAATGCTGAGACGAGCCCTCTTCGTTGTGTCCCTCCTCCTCGCCCTGACCGGCCCGCTCGCCCGGGCCGAGGCGCCCAAGGCGCTGACGATGAACTTCAAGGACGCCGAGATCGAGGCGGTGGTCCAGTTCATCTCGGAGCTTACCGGAAAGAACTTCATCCTGGACGAGAAGGTTCGGGGCAAGATCACGGTGATCGCTCCCGGGAAGGTCACCCCCGAGGAGGCCTTCCAGGTGTTCCAGGCCATCCTGAACGTCAAGGGGTTCACGATCGTCCCGGTCACGGAGAACGTGTTCAAACTGGTATCCACCCGGGAGGCCAAACAGACGAACATCGAAACCGTGGACGACGGCGCCGAACCCGGGGACCGGTTCGTGACCCGGCTCCTGCCGCTCCAGTTCGTGGAGGCCGAGACCGTGGCGGGGATCCTCTCGCCCCTCGTGTCGAAGGACTCCTCCATCGTGGCCTATGCCCCCACGAACACCCTGATCCTCACGGACTCGCTCTCCAACATCGAACGACTGGTGAAGATCATCGAGGCCCTTGACGTGGAAACCGTGGACACCGTGTTCGAGGTGATCCCGATCCAGTACGCCGCGGCCGAGACCCTGGCCAAGAGCCTGAGCCAGGCCGTCGTGGAAAAGGGCCGCACGGCCCGGCGCCGCACCCCGGCCCGGGGCCAGCAGAACGTCCAGGTCCAGGCCGAGCAGGTGTCGGTCAAGATCATCCCGGACTCGCGCACCAACAGCCTGATCGTGATCGCGGACCCGGACACCCTCGAGGAGATCAAGGGGATGATCCGGGCCCTGGACGTGGAGATCCCCCGGGGATCGGGCAAGATCAACGTGTACTATCTCAAATACGCCGATGCCGAGAACGTGGCCTCGGTCTTGACCGCCATCTCCAAGTCGGCCGGCACCAAGGCGAAACCCGGCCAACCCCAGCCCAAGACCGCCAAGGTGACCGAGGTGCCGGTGGAGTTCGAGGAACCGGTGCAGATCACGGCCGACAAGGCCACGAATTCGCTTGTGATTATCGCAAGCCCCCAGGACTACGAAACCCTCACAGCGGTGATCGAAAAGCTCGACGTCCGCCGGCCCCAGGTGCTGGTGGAGGCGCTCATCATCGAGATGAGCTACGAGAAATCGCTGCAACTGGGGGTCGAGTGGCGAAGCGTCAACGACGTCTCCCGGGACCAGCCCAACGTGTTTGGGGGCACAAACTTTGGCACCATCACGCCGCTCATGCAGAACCCCCTGAACGTCCCCACCGGGCTCTTCCTCGGAGCCGTCGAGGGCACGGTCACCTTCAACAACCAGACCTTTCTGAACGTGGGGGCCTTGATCCAGGCGCTCCAGAAGACGGGGGACGTGAACGTCCTCTCGACGCCCCACCTCCTCACCACCGACAACGAGGAGGCCGAGATTGTGGTCTCCGACAACATCCCGTTCCAGACGAGCCAGAAGTTCGACTCGAACGGCAATCCCATCTTCACCTTCGAGTACCGGGACGTGGGCCTGACCCTCCGGATCACCCCCCAGATCAACGAGGACGACTACGTCAAACTCAAGCTCTTCCAGGAGATCAGCCAGATCGTGAGCACCACCACCGGCACCTCGATCAACGCCCCCACCACCACCCGGCGGTCGGCGAAGACGACGGTGGTGGTGAAGGACAAAACCACGGTGGTCATCGGGGGGCTCATCAAGGACAACACCCAGGCCAACGTCTCGAGCGTGCCGTGCCTCGGGGACATCCCGTTCCTGGGGGCGTTGTTTCGCACGTCGTCGAACGCGAACCAGAAGACGAACCTTCTCATTTTCCTCACGCCCCACATCATCCGCACCATGGACGAGATCACCGAGATCACCCGGCAGAAACGCGCGGCGTTTGACCGGGACGTGATGGAGCGGGACGGCGGCAAGCCCGAACCCGCCGCGGAGCCGGCACAGCCGTGAGCCGCGCGCCCCTCCTCGAGACCCTGGAGGCCCGGGGCCTTCTGGCCCCCGAGGCAGCCGAGCGCGTCCGCGCCGAGGCGGCCGAGCGGGGCATCTCGGTGATCGCGGCCGTGCGAGCCCTCGGGGCCGTGGACGACGAGGCCCTTTCCCGGACGGCGGCCGAGGCCCTGGGCCTCGGGTGGACCGGCGAGATCCGCACGGCCGAGGTGCCCCCGGGGTGGGTGCGGCGGGTGCCCATTTCGTTTGCCCGCCGGCACCGGTGCCTGCCCCTGGCCGAGGACGGGAACCGGGTGGTGGTGGCCGTGGCCGACCCCACCGACTCGGCCGTGCTCCACGACCTGCGGGTCTTGTTCGGCCGGCCCATCACCCCGGTGGTCGCACCGGCCGAGATCATCGAGCAAGCCGTGAACCGGGTGTACGAGGAGGGCTCCGACCGGGCCGAGGAGATCATGGAGGAGCTCGCCGAGGGGTCTCTCGAGGGCCTGGCCCAGGAGCTCGAGGAGCCCCGGGACCTCCTGGACGCCGCCGACGAGGCCCCGGTCATCCGGCTCGTGAACGGGATCCTGTTCCAGGCGGTCAAGGACCGGGCCAGCGACATCCACATCGAGCCCTTCGAGCGGGAGCTCCAGGTCCGGTACCGGATCGACGGGGTCCTCTACCCCGTGCTCACCCCGCCGAAGGCGCTCCAGGCGCCCATCACGAGCCGGATCAAGGTGATGGCCGGGCTCGACATCGCGGAAAAACGCCTGCCCCAGGACGGCCGGATCCGGATCAAGATCGCGGGCAAGGACATCGACATCCGGGTGTCGGTGCTCCCCACGGCCCACGGGGAGCGGGTGGTCCTGCGGCTCCTGGACAAGTCGGCCGTGCTCCTGGACCTGGAGCAACTGGGGCTCGAGGGGGAGCGCCTCGAGGCGTTCAAGACCCTGATCCGCAAGCCCCACGGGATCCTGCTCGTGACCGGGCCCACGGGCTCCGGGAAGACGACCACGCTCTACGCGGCGCTGTCGCGCATCAACTCCCGGGACGTGAACATCATCACGGTGGAGGACCCCATCGAGTACCAGCTCCAGGGGATCGGACAGATCCAGGTGAACCCGAAGATCGACCTCACCTTCGCCGCGGGCCTGCGCTCGATTCTCCGGCAGGACCCCGACGTGATCATGGTGGGGGAGATCCGGGACTTCGAGACGGCCGAGATCGCGATCCAGGCGAGCTTGACCGGGCACCTGGTGTTCTCGACCCTCCACACCAACGACGCCGCCGGCGCCATGACCCGGCTGGTGGAGATGGGGGTCGAGCCGTTCCTCGTGGCCTCCTCGATCCTGGCGGTGCTCGCCCAGCGCCTCGT
>NZ_BAAHFQ010000059.1:0-18531 GCF_054681715.1 Deferrisoma sp. | reverse complement strand
CCTTCTCACCAACCACGAGGCCTTTGCGGCGGACACCATCGCGCAGATCTACCGCGACCGGTGGAAAATCGAGTTGTTCTTCAAAGCCCTGAAGCAGAACCTCAAGGTGAAGACCTTCCTTGGGACCACCGAGAACGCGCTGGCCATCCAGATCTGGACCGCCTTGATCGCCATGCTCCTGGTGAGCTTCCTGAAGTGGCGGACTCGGCGGGGCTGGTCGCTGTCGAACCTGGTGGCGCTGCTGCGCTGGAACCTGTTTCAGTACAAGGACCTGTGGTCGTGGCTGGACGATCCGCTGGAGACGCCACCCGGTGTCCCAGATCACCCCCAGCTCGTGCTGCCGGGGTTCGATGTTGGACAGCTGAATCGCACGACGGCGTAGGATGACCGCCCCAAACCGCGGCAGAAGGCCCTTTCTGGGCCCTCCCCAGGACCTCTGTTATTCGTTTTTGGACAGCAGTGAGATTAAACCCGATGTTGAAATGTTCGGCAATCGTCCAGTAGAGACCGCCCTGCAGCCAGAACCCCAGCGTACTGTCGTCATCATCAGCCGATCCGAAACCCTCTATATCGATTTCTGCGTCGGCGGTTACCAAAGCTAGGCCGATGCCAAAGTATGGACGCATCGTTTGAGTGGGTTCCCATATTTTCTTGATCCCAAATCTTAGTTCGCCTGTTGAGGTTTCTATGTCGTAATTTGCATCCAATTCCGCATCATAGCCGTCGTCGTCGTCGGCAGATGCCGTCAAAGCGAGAACGACATTTACGGGCCAAGCGTCCTGTCGAAAATCAACATGGATGCCAAATTCTGCGTGGTCCTCGACAGGTTCCCAGTCGTCCTCATCGAGTGCCTTGCCGCCGAGTGTAAAATTTACGTTTCCGGTCCAGGACTCTGCTCTTGCAAAATGTTGCGGGAAAAGCACTCCGGCGAGAAGTGTGCCCAAGATCACAAGCGCGCTTGTACGCATCCACTCTCCTCCTTGGAAAACGACTCTGTCTACGGGAACGGGGCAACCGCGAACCACGCTAGCATTGCTAACCTAGCTAGTCATCACCCCAAAGGGTGAAATGATCTCGGTTCCCTGCTGTTCGTGCGTACCCAAAGAAAGGCTTCCGAGGACATTCTGGGTTCGATGCGCTTTCCCAAGCGCACGATCTTGGAAACGAGGCCTTCCGTGCTTAGGCGCCCCCTGACTGCCTCCCGATCCCGAAGTAGGTGAACCCCTTCTTCTTCATGTTCGCCGGCTCGTAGAGGTTTCGGCCGTCGAAGATGGCCGGGCGCTTCAAAAGCGCCTTCATCCGGTCGAAATCGGGCCGGCGGAACACCCCCCACTCGGTGCAGATGGCCAGGCAGTCGGCCCCCTCCAGGGCCTCGTAGTTGTTCGTGCAGTAGGTGAGCCCGTCCCCCTCGCCCAGGATCCTCCGGGCGTTCCCCTCGGCCACCGGGTCGTAGGCCCGGATCCGGCACCCGGCCTCCCGCAATCGGCCGATCACGGTGAGGCTCGGGGCCTCGCGCATGTCGTCGGTGTTGGGCTTGAACGCCAGCCCCCACACGGCCACGGTGGCCCCGGCCGGATCGATCCCCTCCGAGCGGAACCAGGAGAGGATCTTCTCTGCCAGCACGGACTTCTGGCGGTTATTGAGGCTGTCCACCGCCTGGAGCACCTGGGCCTCGTACCCGGCCTGGCGGGCCGTCTGGATCAGGGCCTTCACGTCCTTGGGGAAGCACGAGCCGCCGTAGCCCACCCCGGGAAACAGGAACTGGTACCCGATGCGGGAGTCGGCCCCCATCCCGAGCCGCACGGCCCCCACGTCGGCCCCCACCCGCTCGCAGATGTTGGCGATCTCGTTGATGAACGAGATCTTGGTGGCCAGCATGGCGTTCGAGGCGTATTTGGTCATCTCGGCCGACCGGATGTCCATGACGATGATCGGGTGGTTCGTGCGGGTGAAGGGCGCGTAGAGCTCCTTCATGATCTCGGCCGTGCGCACGTTGTCGGTGCCCACGATGATCCGGTCGGGCTTGAGGCAGTCCTGGACCGCGTTGCCCTCCTTCAGGAACTCGGGGTTCGACACCACGTCGAACTCCAGGTCGTCGAGCCCCCGGGCCTCGAGTTCGGTGCGGATCGCGTCGCGCACCTTCTCGGCCGTTCCCACCGGCACCGTGGACTTGATGACCACGATCCGGTAGCCGTCCATGACCTGGCCGATGGAGCGGGCCACGGCGAGCACGTGCTGGAGGTCGGCCGAGCCGTCCTCGCCCTCGGGGGTTCCCACCGCGATGAAGAGAAGGAGGCTTCGCTCCACCCCCTCCTTGAGATCGGTGGTGAACGTGAGCCGGCCCTCGTCCACGTTGCGCTCCAGGATCTCCTGGAGCCCCGGCTCGTAGATGGGGATCTCCTTGCGGCGGAGTTTCTCGATCTTGGCCTCGTCGATGTCCACGCACACCACGTCGTTGCCCATCTCGGCAAAGCAGGTGCCGGTGACGAGACCCACGTATCCGGTTCCGATGACGCAAAGTTTCATGGGGTTTTCCCTGCTGGAAGGCTAGAAAGCTGGAAAGCTGAAAGCTCCGGTAGGCCGCGGGGCAGCCTGTTCGCAAAAACAATAACGTTTCGCTGTCGGCCAGACGGAGAGCCGTCGTAGCCTGGACCAAGGGACCGAACACCGCAGACCGGCGACCGTGGACCGAAGTTCCGCGGAGGCCTGAACCCCGTCACCCCTCTTTCCAGAACTCGGGCCGCTCGGCCTGGGGTTCCCAACCCGGCTTCTGGGTGCCGCGGCGCATCTTCGCCACGAGCCCCAGGATCCGGTCGGCCACCCGGTCCTTAGGCATCCGGGGCACGCCGATCCGCTCCCCGGAGGCCGTGAAGATCACCACCTCGTTGGTGTCCACGTGGAACCCGGCCCCCGGGGCCGTGACGTCGTTCGCCACGATGGCGTCGAGCCGCTTCTCCTCGAGCTTCGCCTTCGCGCTCTCCTCGAGGGACGAGGTCTCGGCCGCAAACCCGATGAGGATCTGGTCCGGCCGCTTGCGCGCCCCCAGTTCCCGCAGGATGTCGGGGTTCGGTTCGAGTTCCAGGGACGGCGGGGCGCCCGAGCGCTTCTTGATCTTCTGGGACGCCGCGGCCGCAGGCCGCCAGTCGCACACGGCCGCCGCCATCAGGATCACGGTGGCTTCCTCCGCCCGGGCGATCACGGCGTCGCGCATCTCCCGGGCCGTGGTCACCCGCACCACCTCGGCGTCCAGGGGGTCGGGGAGCGAGGTGGGGCCCGTGACCAGGATCACCCGGGCCCCCCGGCGCACGGCCGCCCGGGCCAGGGCATAGCCCATCTTCCCCGAGGAGTGGTTCGAGATGAACCGCACCGGGTCCATGGGCTCGATGGTGGGGCCGGCGGTGACGAGCACGGTCTCGCCCCGGAGGTCCTTGGGGGTGAGCACCCCCTCCAGGGCCTCGACGATCCGGAGGGGATCGGCCATCTTGCCCTTCCCCTCGACCCCGCAGGCCAGTTCCCCCTCCACCGGGCCCACGAAGGCGTAGCCCCGGTCCCGGAGCCGCCGCACGTTCTCCTGGACCGCGGGGCTCTCCCACATGACCACGTTCATCGCCGGCGCGAAGAGCACCGGCACCCGGGTGGCCATGATCATGGTGGAGAGGAAGTCGTCGGCCAGGCCGTTGGCCACCTTGCCCAGGATGTTCGCCGTGGCCGGGGCCACCACCAGGGCGTGGGCCCGGTCGGCCAGGGCCACGTGGCCGATCTCGGGACCCCGAAAGAGCTCGAACATCCGGTGGGTCACGGGGTTTCCGGAGATCGTCTGGAACGTGAGCGGGGTGACGAAGTTCATGGCGTTCTTCGTCATCACCACGTGCACGTTGGCGCCCCGCACCGTGAGCTCCCGGCACAGGTACACGCTCTTGTAAGCGGCGATGCCGCCGGTCACGCCCAGCAGGATCTCCTTGCCGCGGAGCATGGGTCAGTACACGAAGAAGGGGTTGGTGCGCATCTCGGTGGCCACGGTGGTGGCCGGGCCGTGGCCCGGGTACACCACGGTGTCGGGCGGCAGGGTGAAGATCTTCTCCCGCACCGAGCGGATCAGGGTGTCGTAGTCCCCGCCCTGGAGGTCGGTGCGGCCGATGGAACCGGCGAACAGGAGGTCGCCCACGAACACCTTCTTGTCGGTCACCAGGCTCACGGAACCCGGGCTGTGCCCGGGGGTGTGGAGCACCCGGAGGGCGTGGCTCCCGAAGGCGATCTCCTGCCCCTCCTCCAGGAGCACGTCGGGCTCGGGCGCGGCCTCGACCCGCATGCCAAAGAGAAGCCCCTGGCTCGTGAGGCCCCGGAGCAGGGGGATCTCCGCCGGGTGCACGCACACGGGCGCCCCGGTGGCCCGCTTCATGCTCGCCAGGCCCTCCACGTGGTCGAAATGGCCGTGGGTGGCCACGATCGCCACGGGCTTGAGCCCCCGGGCCTGGAGCGCCTTGAGGATCACCGGGGTGTCGCCGCCGGGGTCGATGACCACGGCCTCGCCGGTGGCCTCGTCGCCCAGGATGTAGCAGTTGGCCTGGATCGGCCCGACAACCAGTTGTTCCAGAATCATCGTCCCGTCCTCGTCGTGAGGGAGGTTTGGTTCGGGGTCAGTTCCCCAGGATCCACGCCCGGCCGGCCGCCACAAGCTCGTCCAGGGCCTCGTCGGTCGGGGCTTCCGCGTAAAGCCGCACCACCGGCTCGGTGCCCGACTTCCGCACGAGGATCCAGGCATCGCCCTCGAGGAGCAGCTTGTGGCCGTCCACGGTGACGACCTCCCGGACCTTCCGCCCGGCAACCTCGCCGGGCAAGGCGGCCACCTTGGCACCGAACGCCTCCTCCTGTCGAGGCGTGAGGCGGAGGTTCACCCGCCGGGTCCGGTACCGCCCCACCTCGGCGTAGAGTTCCTCCAACTGCCGGAGCAGGGGTTTTCCGCGCCGGGCCACCATCTCGGCCGCGAGCAGGCAGGCCAGGATCCCGTCCTTCTCGGGCACGTGGCCGCGGATCGAGAGCCCGGCCGACTCCTCGCCCCCCAGGGCCACCTCGCCCCGGCGGATCAGGTCGCCGATGAACTTGAACCCCACGGGGGTCTCGTACACGGGCCGGTCGTGCTTGCGGGCCACGGCGTCGAGGAGATGGCTCGTGGCCACACTGCGGGCCACCCCCCCCTCGAACCCCCGCTCGGCCACGAGGTAGTCGAACAGGAGCGCCAGGAAGTAGTTGGGTTCCACGAAGGCGCCGCCCCGGTCCACCACCCCGAACCGGTCGGCGTCGCCGTCGGTCCCAAGCCCCAACGCGACCGTGGGGTCCGAGGCCACGAGGTCCAGGAGTTCGGGGATGTTCTCCCGGCTCGGCTCCGGCGGGCGGCCCCCGAACAGGGGGTCGGGCCGGTCGTTCAGCACGGTCAGTTCGCAGGCGGCCTCCCGGAGAAGCTCGTCCAGGTAGCCCCGGGCCGTGCCGTGGAGGAGGTCCACCCCGAGCCGCAGCCCCGCCTTTCGGACGGCGTCGAGGTCCACGAGGTCCCGGATCCGATCGAGGTACGCGGGCCGGGGGTCGTGGGGCCGCACCAGGCCCTTCTCCTCGGCCTCCTCGAAGGGGATCCGCAGGTAGGTCCCCTCGGCCATGCGGCGGTTCGCCCGCTCCTCGATGTCGCGGGTGGTCTCGGGCAAGGCCGGGCCGCCCCAGGCCGGGCTGAATTTGACCCCGTTGTACTCGGGGGGGTTGTGGGAGGCCGTGAAGTTCACCGCGCCGTCCCGCTCGTTGCGGAGGATGTCGAAGGAAACCACCGGGGTGGGCACGTCCCGGGGGGGCAGGAACGACGGGATCCCGTTCCCGGCGAACACCTCGCAGGCCACCCGGGCGAACCGGTCGCCCAGGAACCGGGTGTCGTAGGCCACGAGCACCCCCCGCTCGTCCAGGCCGCCGGCCTTGAGGTGGTCGGCGATGGCCTGCACCACGATCCGCACGTTTTCGAAGGTGAAGGCGTCACACAGGACGGCACGCCAGCCGGAGGTGCCGAACTTGACGACGGGTCTCTCCATATGGGAACCTCGCGGGACGGATCGGGTCAGAACCGGGCGACGACCAGGTCCTCGACGGGCAACCGCTCGGGGTTCCCGTGGCGGTCGCCCTCCGGGTAGCCCACGGCCACCACGGCCATGAGCTCGAGGTGGGCGGGCACGCCGAGGATCTCCTCGACCCGCTCCCGCTGGTTCAGGATTTCGCCGAGCCAGCAGGCGCCCAGACCCAGGTTGTGGGCCTCGAGCAGCAGGTTCTGCAGGGCGGCGCCCACCCCCTGGATGTCCTTCTCCCGGTGGTAGGAGGTGTCGGTGTTCAGGAACACGGCCACCGCCAGGGGGGCCGCCCGGAGGATCCGGCCGTACTTCGTGCAGCCGGCCAGTTGCTCCCGAACGCCGGCGTCCTCGACCACCACGAACCGCCACGGCTGGTTGTTGAGGCCCGAGGGGGCCCACCGGGCGGCGTCGAGGAGCCTGTCGATGAGGTCCGCCGGAACCCGGTCGGGCCGGAACCGGCGCACGCTGCGACGGGTGCGGATGGCTTCGGAGGTGTCCATGGTTCCTTCGGAGAACCCGGCGGATGCCTGCCGGAAACGGGGGACGGTTTGCGCGAAACGCCGCCGGCGCAGGGCCGGCGGACAGGGCGCGGAGTATACCAGCGGGGCTTCGGAAGGGTCAAGAAAGCCCCGGTTTTTGCGCAGATTTCCGCGGGATTGTGGCCCTCCGGCCCGGGCGTCTGGTAGGATCCGTCCGTCGGCCGGGCCGCCGCGGTCTCGGCGGGGAACGCCGTGTTCCTCGGCCCGGTTGGCCCCAGATGCAGTCTGAGACGGGACGCCGGGATGCACGTCCGCGCGTCCCAACGTCCCAACGGAAAGGAGATCCCCCGTGAACGTACTCGTGACCGGTGCGGCCGGGTTCATCGGGGCCGCGGTGGCGGAGTTCCTGCTCGACCGGGGCGACCGGGTCGTGGGCTTCGACAACCTGAACGACTACTACGACGTCCGGCTCAAGGAGGCCCGGTTGGCCCGGCTCGAGGGCCGGGAGGAATTCCGGTTCCTCCGGGGCGACGTGGCCGACCCCGCCGCGGTGGAGGCGGCGTTCGACGAGGGGCCCTTCGACGTGGTGTGCCACCTGGCGGCCCAGGCGGGGGTGCGCTACAGCCTCCAGAACCCCGTGGCCTACGGCGAGGCGAACCTGATGGGGTTCCTGCGGATCCTGGAGGCCTGCCGGCACCGGGGCACCGGGAACCTGGTGTACGCCTCGTCCTCGTCGGTGTACGGGGCCAACGAGAAGGTGCCCTTCAGCGAGGCCGACCGGGTGGACCGGCCCGTGAGCCTCTACGCCGCCACCAAGGTGGCCAACGAGCTCATGGCCCACACGTACCATCACCTCTACGGCATCCCCATGACCGGGCTTCGGTTCTTCACGGTTTACGGACCCTGGGGCCGGCCCGACATGGCGCTGTTCACCTTCACCCGGAAGATCCTGGCCGACGAGCCCATCGACGTCTACAACCACGGCGACATGGAGCGGGATTTCACCTACATCGACGACATCGTCCGGGGCGTGGTGGCCGCCATCGACACCCCACTCCCGTTCGAGGTGGTGAACCTCGGGAACCACCGGCCGGTGCGCCTCGAGCGGTTCATCGAGGTGCTCGAGGAGGCCCTGGGCAAAACGGCCCGGAAGAACTACCTGCCCATGCAGCCGGGCGACGTGCCGCGCACCTACGCCGACGTGACCCGGGCCAAGGAGCTCTGGGGTTGGGAGCCCACCACCCCCATCGAGGTGGGGATCCCGAGGTTCGTGGCGTGGTACCGGGAGTGGGCGGCGGGGCTGCGCGGAAGGTAGGGCGCGGGGACGTTAGGACGTTGGGACGTTGGGACGTTGGGACGTGCGGGCGCGCGACCGGTAAACCGCGGACCGTAAACCGGCTTTCCGGGAGGATCGCCATGCGAAGCGTGATCGCCGAGAAGATCGGGCTCCGAACCGAACCCGTGGGCATCTGGTGGGTTTCCGACGCGCCCGAGGGCGCCGTCGGGTTCCGGCCGGACCGGTGGGGCTGTGTCATGTGGCTCGCGGCGGCCGCGGCCCGGGGGCGCACGGCGGCGGTGGCCCGGGACCGGTTCGGATGCTTCGGGGGCGGGGTGGGCCTGGGGTTCGGGGACCAGTACCGGAACTTTCCCGGGGGACCCGAGTGCTTCTGCCGGTTCCTCTCCACCGGCAACGCCTCGTCCCCCGAGGGGCGGGCCGTGGCCGAGGGGCTTCGGCCCCACATGCGGCCCGAGGCCCTGGACGAGTTCCTGGAGGGGGAGCGGTACCTGGCCTCCCCCGAGGTGGTCCGTGCGTTCGTGGCGCGCCTGCCCATCACCGACACCGGCGCCGGCGCCGTGGTCTTTCGGCCGCTCTCGGCCGTGGGGGAGGACGAACCGCCGCCCGAGGTCGTGGTGTTCTTCGCCGACCCGGACCAGGTGGCGGCGCTCTCCGTGCTCGCCAACTACCGGGGGCCGGACAACGAGCGGGTCATCGCGCCGTTTGCGGCCGGGTGCCAGGCGATCGGGATCTACCCCTACCGGGAGGCCCGTGCCGAACACCCCCGCGCGGTGCTGGGTCTCCTGGACCTCTCGGCCCGCCTCCAGGTGCGGCGGAGCCTGGGGGAACGGGTGTTGAGCTTCGCGATGCCGTACCCCCTGTTCCGGCGGATGGAGGCCGACGCCCCGGGGAGCTTCCTCGACCGGCCCGTGTGGCGGGCGCTGCGAGGGGGGTAGCCGGACCGGCCGCCTGGATCGCTGTGGGACCCCGCCGGGGCCGATCGCGGCTTCCAAGGAACTTTACTGCTAGGATGTTGGGAGGCTAGGACGCTAGGATGCCAAAATCCTTTGGGATTCCGGCGTCAGCGGCCGTCCCAACCTGTGGGAGCGGCTGCCGTATCAGGGGCCAGAATTCAGAAGTCAGAGGTCAGAAAGCCCCCTGTCCTCTGTCGTCTGTCCACTGACTCCCGACACGGGCCCGCCGCCCTCCTTGCCCCGCCCGCCAGTTCGCGCACCGGCGCCTTCCCCCGGGGCGGTGGTCCGCGAGCAGGCCGCCTCGTGGGCTCCCGAGTTTCCCAACCCGGGCGGGTCCTCGCGCGGCCTTCGGCCCGCTTGGGGGCCGGTTGCGGCGCGGGCGGATCCTGGTACCGTGGGGGTGGTTCCTCGCAGACAGGGAGGCCCCCATGCGACGCTTCACCCTGGTCCTCGCCCTCTTATTCGCCTTCCCGGCCTTGGCGGCCGAGCCGGTCTTCTACCCCAAGATCCTGAACACCACCACGGGGATGCCCGCCACCCCGGGCCAGTTCACCTCGGCCGACACCTGCGGCTACTGCCACCCGGTCCAGTACGAGCAGTGGCGGGGCTCCATGCACGCCAACGCCCTGGCCGACCCGCTCTACCGGGCCGTGTGGCGGGAGGCCTCCCGGGACACGGCCGGCGCCGCCGACCGGTTCTGCGCGGGATGCCACGCCCCGGTGGGGGCGCTCACGGAGCAGGTCTGGATCCGCGACAGCGGGGAGATCGTGATCGACCCCCGGGCCGACGAGGGGGTCACATGCGACTTCTGCCACTCGGTGGTGGGGGTGAAGCTCCTGGAAAAGGGGGGGAACCCGGGGAACTCAGGCCTCGCCGTGGAGCCCGAGGGGCCAAAGCGGGGACCCTACGCCGACGCGCACAGCTCGTTCCACGCCACGGCCTACTCCGAAATCCACACCCAGAGCGAGTTCTGCGGCGCCTGCCACAACGTGTTCCACCCGGTGAACGAGACCGAGATCGCCCGGACCTACGAGGAATGGAAGCGAAGCGAGTACGCCCGGGCCGGGATCCAGTGCCAGGACTGCCACATGGTGCCCCCCGAGGTGGCGGCCCGGGTCGCCGACACCCTGGAGAAGGCCGTGCGGCGGGGGCTCACGAGCAGCTTCGACACGGTGCGCTCCCCGTTCTTCGACCACGACTTCACGGGAGCGAACGCCGCCATTCCGACGCTCCTCAACCACTGGCGCCACGCCAACGACGCCCGGCTCCGGCTCCAGAGCGCCGCCCGGCTCCGCCTCGAACTCCCCGACGGGGCCGCGCCCGGCCGGGTGCTCGAGGTGACCGTGGGGGTGGAGAACGCCCGGGCCGGCCACAACCTGCCCACCTCCATGACGGAACTGCGGGAGATGTGGCTAGAGGTGGTGGTGGAGGACCTGGGGCGGGAGGGGGCCGTCGTGTTCCGGAGCGGGGGTCTCGACGACCGGGGGCGGCGCGATCCGGCCGCCCGCCGGTTCGGGGCCCGGGCCGTGGACGCCGAGGGCCGGCCCACCTGGAAACCCTGGCGGATCGCCGCGATCGCCGAGGACACCTCGATTCCGCCCCGGTCAACCCGGACCGAACGGTACGAGATCCGCCTGCCCGACGACGCGCAGGGGCCGTTCCGGGTGACCGCCCGGCTCCTGTACCGGAGCCTGCCCCAGGAGGTGGCCGACGAGTATCTCGACCGGCCGGGCTGGCGGGTGCCCCTGGTGGAGATGGCGGCGGCCGAGGGGGAGGTGGGGGCGGCCCGGTAGCCGGGGCGTGGGACCGTGGTCCGGGTGCTGGTTCTCGCGCCCCTGGCGATCGTTTTCGTTCTGGTCTGCTTCCTGGCCTATTCGCTCCTGAAGGTGCGGTTTTTCGCGCCCGCCCCCGGGCCGGTCCGGGCGGACGGCCCCGAGGCGCGGGCGCTTCGGGCCCACGTGGAGGAACTCGCGGTTCGGATCGGGCCGCGAAGCGCCGAGGAGCCCGAGGCCCTGGCTAGGGCCCGGGAGTACATCGCCGGAATCCTCCGCGACGCCGGCTACGTGCCCCGGTACCAAGACGTGCCCTACGGCGGCCGCACCTACCACAACGTGATCGCGACCCTTCCCGGCCGGGACGAGGCAGCCGGGGTCGTGGTGGCGGGGGCCCACTACGACACGGTGTGGGGCACGCCCGGGGCCGACGACAACGCGAGCGCGGTGGCGGTGCTCCTGGAGGCGGCGAAGGCCCTCGCCGGCCGGCGGTTTCGCCTGCCCGTGGAGTTCGCGTTCTTCACCCTGGAGGAGCCCCCGGTGTTCCCCTCCCGGGCCATGGGGAGCGCGGTCTACGCGAGCGCGCTCCGGGCGACGGGCCGGGAGGTGGCCGCCATGCTCTGCCTCGAGATGGTGGGGTACTATCCGGGATCCCAGGGGCGCCAGGCGTTTCCCTTCCCGCTCATGGGGTGGTTCTACCGGTCGGTGCCGGATTTCGTGGCCGTGGTGGGGAACTGGCGGTCCCGGGGGCTGGTGCGGGAGGTGGCGGCCGCGTTCCGGGCGGCCTCGGCCCTCCCGGTGGAGACCCTGGCCGCCGGGCGGTTCGTGCCGGGGATCGATTTCTCGGACCACCGGTGGTTCTGGGCCATGGGCTGGCCGGCGGTCATGGTGACCGACACGGCCTTCTACCGAAACCCCCATTACCACCGGCCCACCGACACGCCCGACACCCTCCACTACGGCGCCATGGCCGAGCTGGTGGAGGGGGTTGCCGAGGCGGTCCGGGTCCTCGCGGGCCGGCCCTGACGGCTTCCCCTCAAGTCCCGCGACCCGCCGGCCGAAGGGGAAGGGGACCCGGGCCGAAGGCCCGCCGTCGAACCGTAGCGGCCGGCGGGCCACGGATTCAAACCTATGAAGGGATTGCCGGGCGCGGTTGGGGGGCTGGCTCCGGCCGGGCGCGAGTGCGGCACCCGATCGCCGCGCCTTTCCATGCCGTTGTCGGCCCGGCAGTCCGTAGTGTTGGCGGCGGACGTTCCGGATCTTCCAGGGCGGTCCAGGCGTGGTGGGGGCGCGGCGAGGTAAGGGGCCGCACCCGGCTCTCCACCAGCCCCCCAACCGCTGAGTCGCCCGGAAACGCCCTACACCGTCCGTCCGGTCGCTGGTGCCGAGATCCGGGTGGTTCCTGGCCGCCGAGCCGCCAAGCGGCCTAGCCGCCGAGCGGGACGCCCCCGGACGCAACCGAGGAGAAACCGATGGATCTGCGCGCGTTGGGAAACGGCGACCTCACCATGGGGCTCATCGAGGAGATGACCGGGCTCAAGGCCGAACAGGCCAAGGGCGAGGCCGGCATGGCGGTGATGAAGAAGATCCTGGACACCCAGGAAGCCCTCGCGGCCGAGTTGTTCCGGTCGCTCGGGGTGGGCGGGAACCTGGACGTCCGGGCGTGAGGCGCCCGGCGGAGGGAGCGGAAGAGGGCGGCCGGGTGGGGCCGCCTTCTTCGTTGGTTTCCCACCCCCCGGCCGGCCGGCGAATGGAGGGGCCTTGAATCCACGCGTCTGGAGCACCCTGTTTCGCTTCGTTCTCGCCCTGTGGGTGGGCGGGGTGGCGGCCGTGACCTTCGTGGTGACCCCGCCGATCTTCGCCTCGTTTCCCCGGGACGAGGCCGGGCGGGTGGTGGGGGTGCTGTTCCCGGTGTATTTCCCCTACGTGACCGCCCTCGTCGCCGCGGCGCTCGTCCTGTACCTCTTCGGCCGGCGGGGCCCCTGGAGCACGCCCCACCGGGTGGCCGTGGGGCTTCTCGTCACGGCGCTCCTCGCGGCCGGGGCGAACCAGTTCTGGGTCCACCCCCGGGCCCGGGCCGTCAAGGCCGAGATCCATTCCTTCGAGAACCTGGCCCCCGACCACCCCCTGCGCCGCCGGTTCGGCCGGCTCCACGGGGTGAGCATGGCGCTCAACCTTCTCGTGCTGGCCGAAGGCGCGTTCCTGCTCCTGGGGGACCGGCGCTGGTTCGGGGCGTGATCGTCGTCGCCGGCTACCCCTCCCGGGCCGCCGGGGGCACCCGGTGCTCGCAGGGCACCTTGGTCTGGCACAGGCCGCACCCGGCCACCTTGACCCCGAACGTCTCCCCCACCTCGTCCATCACCTGGCCGTAGGTGTAGGCCCGGCAGCGCTCCTTGTCGTGGCCGGCCTCGCTGATCGCGCCCACGGGGCAGCGGCCGATGCACACCCCGCACCCCTTGGCCGAGTAGAAGGCGCAGTAGGCCCGGTGGTGGGCCGCCGTGCGGGGGTTGGGCGCGATCTCGGCCGTGGTCACCACCGACCCGGTGCGGTGGGCGATGCCCCGCTCGGTGATCAGGGCGTCGTTCAGGCTGAAGGTGCCAAGCCCCGCGGCGTAGGCCGCGTGGCGCTCGGACCAGGTGGACGCGAGCCCCACCCGGGGGTCGTTCACCACCGTCCACCCGTCGACGAGACAGGGCGCCACCGCCCCGTGGCCGCGCTCGGCCAGGAACCCCACCACGGCCCGCCGGAGTTCATCGTTGAACGCTTCCCCGTGCCACCGGGTGTGGGCCCACCGCCGGGAGGGGAGCCGGGTCTCGGCCCGGTTGTCCCGCCGGGTGGCCTCGGTGATGGGAAGGATCCAGGAGACCACGGTGCGGGCCTCCCCCCGGCCGCCCCCGGTCTCCATGGCCTCACGGGGGGACCAGTGGAACGGCCCGATGATTTCCTTGTACTTCCCCCAGATCGGGTCGTCCGCCGGCGCGAACCCCACCAGGGGTTCGTCGAAGATGGGTTCGTCGGTGCCGGGGAACCGGTTGGCCGGATGCTCCCGGACGATCCGCCGGATCTCGGCCACGAGCTCGTCGCGAAGGTCGCTCACGGTAACGCCTCTCCTTCTTCTTCTCACACCACGGCCGCAACGCGCGACGAGATCTCCGTTGCGAGCCTAGCGGGCGTTGCGAGACCCGAAAAGGGTTTCCCCTCCGTGCTCTCCGTGCCCTCCGTGGTGGAATCCATTGTACCCGGGAGAGCCGGCGGCACGAAACGGCCCGCCCCGGTCGGGCCGGGGCGGGCCGCGGCGCGGTAGCCTGCGCTTCGGGCTACTTGGCGTAGCCCACGGTCTTCAGGGCCTCCTCGATCTCGCCCAGGATCGCCGGGTCGTCGATCGTGGAGGGCACCCGGTACTGCTCGCCGTCGGCGATCTTCCGCATGGTGCCCCGGAGGATCTTGCCCGAGCGGGTCTTGGGCAGGCGCTTCACGATCATGGTCTCCTTGTAGCAGGCGATGGGCCCGATCTGCTCCCGGATCATCTTGACCAGGTCGGCCTTCAGTTGATCCGGGTCCACCTCGGCGCCGGCCTTCAAGACCACGAACCCCACCGGCACCTGGCCCTTCAGGTTGTCGGCCACCCCGATCACGGCGCACTCGGCCACGGCCGGGTGGGTCGCGATCACCTCCTCCATGGCCCCGGTGGAGAGCCGGTGGCCGGCCACGTTGATGACGTCGTCCACCCGGCCCATGATGTAGAGGTACCCGTCCTCGTCCTTGTAGCCGCCGTCGCCGGTGAAGTAGTAGCCCGGGAACGGGTCGGTGTACGACTGGCGGAACCGCTCGTCGTTCTGCCACAGGGTGGGGAGCGTGCCCGGCGGCAGGGGCAGCTTCACCACCACGATGCCCTCCTGGTTGGGCCCCAGCTCCTTCCCCGAGTCATCGAGGATCCGCACGTCGTAGCCCGGCACGGCCTTGGTGGGGGACCCGGGCTTGATCGGCATGAGCTCGATCCCGGCGCAGTTGGCGGCGATGGGCCAGCCCGTCTCGGTCTGCCACCAGTGGTCGATGACCGGCCGCTTCAGGAGATCCGAGGCCCAGTGGTAGGTGTCGGGATCGAGCCGTTCGCCGGCCAGGAACAGGTACTTGAAGTTCGACAGGTCGTACTTCTTGAAGTACTCCCCGTTAGGGTCCTCCTTCTTGATCGCCCGGAACGCCGTGGGCGCCGTGAAGAGCACCTTGACCCCGTGCTGGCTGATCACCCGCCAGAACGCGCCGGGGTCGGGGGTGCCCACGGGCTTGCCCTCGTAGAGGATGGTGGTGCACCCGGTGAACAGCGGGCCGTACACGATGTAGGAGTGGCCCACCACCCAGCCCACGTCCGAGGCGGCCCAGTACACCTCGCCCGGCTTGGTGTCGTAGATGTACTCCATGCTCCACCGAAGGGCCACGGCGTGGCCCCCGTTGTCGCGCACGATCCCCTTGGGCATGCCCGTGGTGCCCGAGGTGTAGAGGATGTAGAGGGGGTCGGTGGCCTTGACCGGCACGCACTCCGCCGGCTCGGCCTTGGCCATGAGGTCGTCCCAGTCGAAGTCCCGGCCGGCCGTGAGCTCGGCCTTGGCCTGGGGCCGGGCCAGGATCACGCACTTCTCGGGCTTGTGGGTTGCCAGCTCGATGGCCTTGTCGAGCATGGGCTTGTACTCGATGACCCGGGTGACCTCGATCCCGCACGACGCCGACACGATCACCTTGGGCTTGGCGTCGTCGATCCGGATGGCCAGCTCGTTGGGCGCGAACCCGCCGAACACCACCGAGTGGATCGCGCCGAGCCGGGCGCAGGCCAGCATGGCCACCACGGCCTGGGGCACCATGGGCATGTAGATGATGACCGTGTCGCCCTTCTCGACCCCGAGGCCCCGGAGCACCCCGGCGAACCGGGCCACCTGGTCCTGGAGCTCCCGGTAGGTGAACTTCTGGATCTGGTTCGTCACGGGGCTGTCGTAGATCAGGGCCACCTGGTCGCCCCGGCCGGCTTCCACGTGCCGGTCCACGGCGTTGTAACAGGTGTTCAGTTCGCCGCCCACGAACCAGCGGTAGAAAGGCGGGTTGGAGTCGTCGAGCACCTTGTCCCAGCGCTTGGTCCAGGCGATCTGCTCGGCCGCCTCCCCCCAGAACCCCTCCGGGTCTTCGAGGCTTCTGCGGTAGATCTCGTCGTACCGGCCCATGGCTCCTCCTTCGTTGGATGATGAGAGTGGATAAGGTCCCAACAAACGCCGTCTCAGGGTAGCAACTTCCCGGGGACTTCAGCAAGGCTAAAAATCTTGAGCCAGGCTAAAGCGGGCGAGGCGTTTTGTGCCGCCGGTTCGCGGGCGCCGCAGCGGCCGGGGCCGCGTTGACACCCCCCGGGGCCGCCGGTACGATGCCCGGCCGCGGTTTTCCCCTGGGGGAGATGACGGATCGGGCCTGATGGAGAGCGGCAAACCGCCGCGGGTGTGGGGTCGTCGTGACGAACGTTTCGGAAGAGTGCAAGCCGGTGGTGTTTCTGCTGGAGACGTTCCGGGAACTCGTGGGGGCCGAGGGCGCCGGGGTGGATCCCTGGATCGAGCGGCTCCGGAGCCTCGAAGGGGCGAACGGGTTCCGGCTGGCCGTGGCCGGCACCGTGAAGAGCGGCAAGAGCACCCTGGTGAACGCCCTGGTGGGCCGCGACGTGCTCCGCCGGGGCGCCGGGATCATCACCTCGCTGGTGACCCGGGTGCGCCCCGGGCCCGAGCCCCGGGCCCGGCTCCGGCTCAAGGGGTGGGCCGAGGTGAACCGGGAGGCCACCGACGCCGCCCTGCTCCTGGCCGCGGGCGACGACGGCCGGCGGGTCGACCTTCGGTCCGAGGCCGACCGCCGGCGGCTCCGGGAGGCCCTGGACGAGCTGGGGGACCGGGCCCTGGGGGAGGGGGGCAGCTTCGACCGCAACGTGGCCCTGCTGCGGGCCTACCTCGACGGATACGATCGCATCCGAGAATGGCTCGGCGACGAGCCCCGGGAGTTGGAGCTCGGCCCCGACCGGTTCGAGCAGCACCGGGCCTTCGCCGGGGACGACGCCCTGGCCGTGTACGTGGACGACCTCGTGATCGAGTTGCCCGGCACCGGGCTCCCCGGGGGCGTGGAGCTCGGGGACTGCCAGGGCTACGACTCCCCCAACCCCCGCCACCGGGAGAAGGTGCAGGAGTACCTCCTGGGCGCCCACGGCATCCTGTACGTCGTTTCGAGCCGGGTGGGCCTTCGGGAGGCCGACCTGCGGTTCGTGCGCGACATCAAGGCCCTGGGGCTCCTGGAGGCGGCCCGGTTCGTGCTGAACGCCGACCTCGGGGAGCACCCCACGGCCGAGGACCTGGCCGCGATCCGCGACCGGGTGGCGGCCGAACTCGCCCCCCTGGCCGGCCGGGTGGAGGTGGCCGTGGTCTCGGCCCTGCGTGGCCTTCTGCTCGCGAAGCGCGAGGCCGGCGAGGCGATGGAGCGCAAGGAGGAGCTGCTCTTGGAACTCTGGGAGGAGTCCCCAGCCCGGGCCCTCGACGGGTTCCCGGGGTTCCGGGAGGCCCTGTTTCACACCGTGGCCGAGGCCCGGGAGCGGGAGACCGAGCGCACCGTTCGGTCGGCCGTTCGGGGCGCGGCCCGGGCCCTGCTGGCCCGGGTGGACTCGGCCCTCGCGCTCGCGCGCGAGGAGACGACCCGGCTCGCCGCCGAACAGGAGGCCCTGGCCCGCGCCCGGGCCGAAGTGGAGGCCTCCCTCGGGGCCTTCGAGAAGGCGGTGCGGGCGGCGGCCGCCGAGGTGCGCGAGCGGGCGTTTCGCAGGGTGGACCGCCAGTTCCACCCCTCGGGGGGGGAGGTGGCCGAGCGGTTCCTGGCCAAGGTGCGCGAGCTTCCCGCCCCGGAACTCGACGCCGAGGCGGACCGCAAGCGGTTCCACCGGGAGATGGCCCGGGTGTACCAGGAGATGCGGGCCGCGTTCCAGGCGCTCAAGGTCGAGGAGCTGAACCCCCGGGCCGTCGAGGCGATTCGGGCCGTGTGGGCCGAGGCGAGCGGGGCCCTCAAGGCCGCGGCCCGGGGCCCGGCCGAACTCCTGGTGCGAAACGTCGAGGCCTACAACCGCCAGGCCCAGCGCCTGGGGCTGCCGGTGGCGCCCTTCGACCCCCCCGAACTCGATCCCTCCATCGGCCGGCGGGTCATCCCCCTTCCGAGCGCCGTGACCTACGCCGGCGGTGAGCACCCGGCCGACCGGGCCCTCGGGCTCGCGGCCCAGTGGACCCGGAAGGTCGCGGCCGGCTGGGCCCGCCGGCTCGTGGGCCGGGCCGACCGGGCCGGGTTCGCCCAGGGCATGCTGGCCGACTGGGCCGAGGCCGTGCGGGAGGTGCTCTTGGAGGAGGCCCGGTCGAACCTGCTCCACTACAACGAGCAGGTGAAGTACCAGCTCGTGGCCGCGAACCTCGAGGCCCTGGCCGACGCCTGGATCGCGGCCTACCGGGAGCTCGTCCAGGCGGCGCTCCAGGACCTCTCGGCCCTGGAGCGGGCCGTGGAGGACCGCCGGGGCCAGGGCGCCGACCTCGTGCCGCGCCTCGAGGGCCTCCGGGATGCCGTCGCGCCCCTGGCCGCCTGAGGCCGAAAAAGGGTTCCGGCCGGGGCGCCTCGGAGGGGTAACGGTCAGGGAAACGGCTCCGGTTGACACGTCGGCCGGTTTTCTGATAAGTACGGCCTGGTTTCGGCTATCTGGGGTGCCTTCTTTTTCCTTTCTTGTTGTCGTATCTGATGAACCCGCGCACTCGTGTCCAAGAACGCTATCGCCAGAAAGCCTGAGAGCCTGAACTGATGCGGAAAATCGGCGGGTCGGCGAACCGGGGAACCTGGTCCATGAAAAATGCCCTCCGTCTCGGGTATGGTGGTGCTCTCAACAGACAT
>NZ_BAAHFQ010000058.1:0-19196 GCF_054681715.1 Deferrisoma sp. | reverse complement strand
CGCCGTGGCCGACGCCGAACGCGCGCTCGCCGCGGAGCGGGAGCGGTGGGCGGGCTGGCTCCGGGACCAGGGGTTCGGGGAGACCCTGGGGCCCGAAGCGGCCGTGGAGGCGCTGCGGACGCTGGAGGCGGCGCGGGACCGTCGCGACGCCCTGCGGGCCCTGCGGGAGCGCCGGACCCGGCTGGAGGAGGGGCTGGCCCGGGATGTCGGGGCTCTGAACCGGTTGCTCCAGGGTCTCGGCCGGCCGCCGGTGGAGGCCTCCGGGTTTGCCGAGGCCGTGGGGGAGCTCCTCGCCGAGGCCGAGCGGGTGGCCGAGGCCGAGCGGGGGCGGCGGCTCGCCGAGGAGCGCTGGCGGGAAGCCGCGGAGGAAGCGGCACGCGCGGAGGCGAGGGTCCGGGAAGCGCGGGAGGGTCTTGCCGCCGCCCGGGCCCGTCTCGAGGCCGCGGAACGGGCCTGGGCGGCCGAGGTGGCGCGCAGGGGGCTTCCGGCCGGGCTTACCGACGCCGCGGCCCCGGACGCGATCGCCCGCGTGGAGGCCTGCCGGGAGATCCTCTCTGCCATCGAGGCGCGAGGCGAGGAACTGCGGGCGCTCCGGGAGGAGATCGCGGCGTTCGAAGGGGAGGCCCGCGCCCTCCTCGGCGGCCTCGGCCGGGACCCCGGGCCGGGGGAGGATCTGCCCGCGGCGGTGGGCCGGCTCTTCCACGCGCTGGAAGAGGCCCGGGCGGCGCGGGACCGGGCGGGGGCGCTGGACGACCGCATCCGCGACCTCGAGGCGGACCTCGAGGGGGTCCGGGACGCCCGGGCAGCCATCGAGCGGGAGATTGCCGGTCTTCTGGCGCAGGCCGGGGCGGCCGACGAGGAGGCGTTCCGCCGGCTCGCCGAGGCCCACGGCCGAAGGCTCCAGCTCGAAGGGGAGCTTCGCGCCCGGGAGGCGGAGCTCGGGAACCTGCTGGGACCCGACGCCCTGGAGCGGGCGGGGGCGGCGTTCGCCCAGCGGAGCGTGGCGGAGTGGCGGCAGGCGGCCGCCGACGCCCAGGGGCGGCTTGCGGAGGTCATGGCCGGCCTCGACGAGGTGAACCAGGCCCTGGGTGCCCGGCGCCGGGAACTCGAGCAGTTGGAGCGCCGGGACGAGGTCTCGGCCCTGCGGCTCCGGTGGGAGGCGGAGAGGGGGGCGCTCGCGGAGGCGGCCCGGCGGTGGGCGCGGCTGCGGCTCGCACAGTTCGTGCTGGACACGGCCCGGGAGCGGTACGAGGAGGCCCACCGCCCCGCCGTGCTCCGGGAGGCCGAGCGGGTGTTCGCCCGGCTCACCCGGGGGCGGTACACCGGCATTCGGGCCCCCCTTTCCGAACCCGGGGCGCTGTGGGCCCTCGCGGCCGACGGCACGGCCCGCCGGCCCGAGGAGCTCAGCCGGGGCACGGCGGAGCAGCTCTATCTGTCCATCCGGTTCGGGTTCGTGCGGCGGTTCCTCCAGGGCACCGAGCCCCTGCCGCTCGTGTTCGACGACATCCTGGTGAACTTCGATCCCGAGCGGGCCCAAGCCGCCTGCGAGGCCATCGCGGACCTTGCCCGGGCCGTCCAGATCCTCTTTTTCACCTGCCATCCCGAAACGGCGGAGCGGTTCCGGGCGGTCCTGCCGGACCTGGAGGTTCGGAGCCTCGGCTGAGCCGAGCCCGTCTCCCACCGCCCGGGGCCGCTTCAGAACAGGGACCCCAGGAGGGCCGCGCCCAGGGTGTAGACCAGCAGCCCAAGGGCCCGGCAGGTGCGCTCGTCGGCCTCCCGGGTCCACCACCGAAGGGCGGCCTCGGCCCGGCCCGGGGCCCGCAGGAGAACCACCCCCTTCCCGAGGGCGGCGAGCCCCAGCAGGAACGGCCACCAGAACCCGGCCTCCCCGACGAACGCCCCCACCACCAGCACCCCGCCCACGGCCACCGCAATCCCCCCGAACACCCCGAACCGCCCCCGGGGCGCGACGCGCTCGTACCACGCCCGCACCCTCGCGGTGTCGAGCACCAGGGCCGCACCCGCGGCCACCCACAGGAGGGCGAGTAGGAGCAGGATCCATCGCATGGGCACCTCCTTCGGCACATGGCTTCGGTCGCCGGTCCCGCCGCTTTCACCCGTGAGGGACGGCGAACGGCGTCAGGGGCGAAGGTTCTGGGTTTTCGTACGGGCCGCCCCGCGGGTTGCCGGAGCCTTCGGGAAGAGCGGGCCCTTCAGAGGGTGCCAGAGAACCCGGCGCTGTCGAGCCCGTGGGGCGCATTGCCCCGCCACGGCTTTCGCCCGCCCCTCCGTGGGGCGCATTGCCCCACGGAGGGGCGTTCTGGAAATCGCTTGTAAAACAGGAAGTTGCTGGGTGTTTGCCCGGGAGGCCCCCGCCGCCGCCGGAATCGGCGGGGCAGTTTGCCCCGTTTTGCCCCCCGTCATCCGCGGGGCGGCCGGCATTTAGGTGGAAAGCCATAGAAATAATGAGAGGTTGTGGCGTTGGCACGCGGGTTGCTATCTCCATGGGCAAACCCGCACGGGGGACGATTCCCGAAGGAGGTCAGCCATGGAACGCCACACCGACGTCATGATCATCGACACCGACCGCAGCCGCGTGAAGAGCCTCCGGCGGATCCTGACCGAGGCCCGGCCGGAACTTCGGGTCGACGAGGTGACCCAGGTGGCGGGGTGCCGGGACAAGGTGCTCCAGAAGCGGCCGAGCCTGGTGCTCCTGCACACCACCTTCCCGTACCTGGAGGAGGACGGCACGGGGCTCCTGGAGCTCATCCAGGAAGACTTCCGGACCACCCGCACCAGCGTGATCCTGGTGCTGCCGATGCCCAGCTACCTCGTGTACCGCACCGGCTACCAGGAGGGCATCGAGATCCTGGACATGGCCGACGACCTGATCACCACCGACTACACGAGCGACATGATCCAGAACATGGTGCTGACGGTGCTCGACCAGAAGGCCGCCCTCGAGGCCGCCTGGGAGGCCGAGCCCCAGGGGGTTCCCGAGTACGCCCTGGTCACGAAGCAGGTGTAGGGAAAACGCGCCGGGCGGCCCGACCGGTCGCCCGTTTCCTTCGGGGTGCGAACAGGGTTCGCCCCCCGGCGCGGCCCGTTTCCAGCCGTTTCGAGGGGTTCGCTCATGGCTCAGGCGTCCGGGGGCGCCGGTCTGACCGGCGCGGTACTCGTAGTGGGGGGCGGCATCGGCGGGATCCAGGCGAGCCTCGACCTCGCCGAGGCCGGGTTCAAGGTGTACCTGGCGGAGCAGCGCTCCGCCATAGGCGGCCACATGGCGCAGCTGGACAAGACGTTCCCCACGAACGACTGCGCTATGTGCACCATCAGCCCGAAGCTGGTGGACGCCGGCCGGCACCTCAACATCGACGTGCTCACCAACGCCGACGTGCTGGCCCTGGAGGGCCACGCCGGCGACTTCCGGGTGAAGCTGCGGCGCCGGCCCCGATACGTGCGGGAGGACCGGTGCACGGCCTGCGGCGACTGCGAGAAGGTCTGCCCGGTCTCCCTTCCGAACCCCTTCGACGAGGGGCTCTCCACCCGGAAGGCCATCCACAAGCTCTACCCCCAGGCGGTGCCCAACGCGTTCGCCGTGGAAAAGCGGGGGGTGAGCCCCTGCCGCCACGCCTGCCCGGCGGGCCAACGGGCCCAGGGGTACATCGCCCACATCCGGGCGGGGGACTACGAGGCCGCGTTCCGGACCATCAAGCTCGACAACCCCTTCCCCGGGATCTGCGGCCGCATCTGCAACCACCGCTGCGAGGACGCCTGCACCCGGGCCCGGGTGGACGAGGCCCTGGACATCCGGGCCCTGAAGCGGTTCGTGGCCGACTGGGCCTACGCCCGGCCCTACGAGCCCCCCGAACCCGCCCCCCGGCGGTTTGACGAACGCATCGCCATCATCGGCGCCGGGCCCTGCGGCCTTACGGCGGCCCGGGACCTGGTGCTCGAGGGCTACCCCGTCACGGTGTTCGAGGCGCTGCCCGTGGCGGGCGGCATGCTCCGGGTGGGGGTGCCCGAGTACCGCCTGCCGGCCGCCATCATCGAGCGGGAGATCCAGGAGATCGTGGACCTGGGGGTGGACCTCCGGCTCAACCACCCCGTGGGGAACGTGGAGGACCTCTTCGCCGACGGGTATCAAGCGGTGCTCGTGGCCGTGGGGGCCCACGAGGGGGTGCGGCTCCCCATCCCGGGGAACGACCTGCCCGGGGTGCTCACGAACACCTCGTTCCTGCGGGACGTGCGGCTCGGAAACCCGCCCCCTATCGGCCGGCGGGCCGTGGTGATCGGCGCGGGCGACGTGGCCATGGACTGCGCCCGCACCGCGGTGCGCCTGGGCGCCGACGTGGCCGTGCACTACCGCCGCTCCCGGGAGGAGGCCTCGGCCCATCCCCTCGAGATCCTCCACGCCGAGGAGGAGGGGGTTTCGTTCACGTTTCACTCGAACCCGGTGGAGATCCTGGCCGGACCCGACGGCCGGGTCCGGGCCGTGCGGTTCCAGCGGATGGCCCCGGGCGAGCCCGACGAGACCGGCCGGCGCCGGCCGGTGCCCGTGCCCGGCTCGGAGTTCGAGGTGGAGTGCGACACGGTGATCTTCTCGGTGGGCCAGCGGGCGGGGCTCGCGTTCCTGCCCCCGGACACCGGGGTGGAGATCACCCGGCAGAACACCGTGGTGGCCGACCCCGAGACCGGGGCCACGGCCCGGCCGGGGCTGTTCGCCGCCGGGGACACCACCACCGGCACGGCCTTCGTGATCGAGGCCGTGGCCTCGGGGCACCGGGCGGCCCGGGGCATCCACGCCTACCTGCGGGGCGAGCAGGTGAAACCCGCGCCCAAGGAGCGGCTGCCGGTGGCCGAACTCTCCGACGAGGAGCTGCGCGACCGGATGGCCCGGGACGAGATCCGAAAGGGCCGGCGGGTGCACGTGCGAACCCGGGAGGCGGCCGAGCGCGTGCGGGGGTTCGACGAGGTGAGCCTGGGGTACACCGAGGAGGAGGCCCGCCAGGAGGCCGAGCGATGCCTGAGCTGCGGGGTGTGCTCCGAGTGCTACGCCTGCGTCGAGGCGTGCAAGGCCGAGGCCGTGGACCACGACGAGGTGGAGCGGATCGAGGAGCTCCGGGTGGGGGCCGTGGTGCTCGCCCCCGGGTACGAGGCTTATGACGCGCGGTTGAGCCAGGAGTACGGCCTGGGCCGGTTCGCGAACGTGGTCACGTCGCTCCAGCTCGAGCGGATGCTCTCGGCCTCGGGGCCCACCCGGGGCCACGTGAAGCGCCCCGGGGATGGCAAGGTGCCGGAGAAAGTGGCGTTCCTCCAGTGCGTCGGGTCCCGGGACCAGAACCACGATTACTGCTCGAGCGTGTGCTGCATGTACGCGGCCAAGGAGGCCGTGATGGTCAAGGAGCACGAGCCGGGCACCGAGGTGGCCGTGTTCTTCATGGACACCCGGTCGTTCTCCAAGGGCTACGACGCCTACTACCGCCGGGCCCGGGAGGAGTACGGCGTGCGCTACGAGCGCTGCCGGGTGTCGCGGTTGGTGGAGGACCCCGCCACCGGCGACCTCCTGGTGCGGTACGTCCAGGGCCGGGAGATCCGGGAGGAGCGGTTCGACCTGGTGGTCCTGTCGGTGGGCATGGAGATCTCGGCCTCGGTGCGGGATCTGGCCCGACGGCTCGGGATCGAGGTGGACGACCACGGGTTCTGCCGCACTACGCTCTTCAAGCCCCTGGAGGCGTCCCGGCCGGGCATCTACGTGGCCGGGCCGTTCCGGGAGCCCAAGGACATCCCCGAGACCGTGGTCGAGGCCTCCGGGGCGGCCTCCCGGGCCGGGAGCCTCCTGGCCGGGGCCCGGGGCACCCTGACCCGGGAGCCCGAGTACCCGCCCGAACGGGACGTGACCGGCGAGGAGCCCCGGGTGGGGGTGTTCGTGTGCCACTGCGGGTCGAACATCGGCGGGTTTCTCGACGTGCCCGGGGTGGCCGAGTACGCGGCCGGCCTTCCCGGGGTGGCCCACGCCGAGGCGAACCTCTACACCTGCAGCCAGGACACGGTGGCCCACATCACAGAGACGGTGAAGGAGAAGAACCTGAACCGCGTGGTGGTGGCCTCGTGCAGCCCCCGGACCCACGAGCCCCTGTTCCAGGACGCGGTCCGGGCGGCGGGCCTCAATCCCATGCTGTTCGAGATGGCGAACATCCGCAACCAGTGCTCCTGGGTCCACGCCGGCGACTGGGAGGGGGCGACCCGCAAGGCCATGGATCTCGTGCGGGCGGCCGTGGCCCGGGCCACCCGGCTCAAGCCGGTCCGGAGCCTCAAGTACCCCGTGAAGCGCCAGGCCCTGGTGCTCGGGGGCGGGGCGGCCGGCATGGCAGCGGCCCTGGACCTCGCGGACCAGGGGTTTCCGGTGCACCTGGTGGAGCGCACGGGGGAGCTCGGCGGGAACCTCCGCCGGATCCGGTTCCTGGAGACCGGCCGGAGCCCCCGGGAGTACCTGGAGGACCGGGTGCGCCGGGTGCTCCAGCACCCGAACATCCGGGTCCATTTCGACACGGAACTCCTGGAACTTTCGGGGTTCACCGGGAACTTCACGAGCCGGCTCCGCCACCGCTCGGGCGACACCGACGTGGTGGAGCACGGGGCCGTGGTGGTGGCCACCGGGGCCCGGGAGTACCGGGGGCCCGAGCTGGGGCTGGGGGAGCACCCCGACATCGTCACGGGCCTCGACTTCGAGGAGTTCCTGTTCCACAAAGCCTCGGGCAACGGCCACGACCTGGACCTGCCCATCGCCCGCCGGTCGATCCCCGAGGACGTGGTCATGGTGCTGTGCGTCGGGCCGGCCCAGCGGTTCTGCGCCCGCACGTGCTGCACCACGGCGCTCAAGAACGCGTTGATTCTCAAGGAGCTCCGGCCCCGGGCCCGGGTGACCGTGCTCTATAAGGACATCCGCACCTACGGGTTCAAGGAGCGGCTCTACACCGAGGCCCGGCGCCGCGGAGTCGTGTTCCGGCGCTACCCGGAAGAGGAGCCCCCCCAGGTGGCCACGGGCGACGGCACGGTGCGGGTGTGGTACCGCGACGCGGCCACCGGCCGCGAGGTCCGGCTGGCCCCGGAGCTCCTCGTGCTGGCCGAGCCCACCGTGCCCCACGCCGACCTGGGGGAGTTGGCGACCCGGCTCAAGGTGCCCCTGGACGCCGACGGGTTCCTGCTGGAGGCCCACGTGAAGCTGCGGCCCGTGGACTTCCAGACGAGGGGGCTCTACCTGGCCGGGCTCGTCCACTACCCCAAGCTCCTGGCCGAGTCGGTGGCCCAGGCCCAGGCCGCGGCCGCCCGGGCGGCCACCGTGCTCGCCAAGGAGCACGTGGAGAGCGAGGGCGTGGTGGCCGAGGTGGTGGCCGAGCGGTGTGCCGGGTGCCTCACCTGCGTGCGGGTGTGCCCCTACGAGGTGCCGAAGATCCGGCCCGACCTCCTGGGCGCCGGGGGCATCCGGGGGGCCGCCTACATCGAACCGGCCACCTGCCACGGCTGCGGGGTGTGCGCCGGGGAGTGCCCGGCCAAGGCGATCCAGCTCGCCCACTACGCCGACGACCAGGTGCTCGCCGCGGTGGACGCCCTCCTCGGGGCCGACACCTGGTACCGGGGCGCCAAGGACGAGGCCGCGGCCCCGGGCGGCTGCTGAGCCCGCGACGCAAGAGTCCCCCTCTCGTGGAGGAGACACCATGGCGGAAGAGTTCGAACCCAGGATCGTCGCGTTCTGTTGCCACCACTGCGCCTACGGCGCGGCCGACCTGGCCGGGGCCATGCGGCTGCGCTACCCCGAGGGCATCCGGGTGGTGCGGCTCCCCTGCACGGGCAAGCTCGACGTGGCCCACGTGCTCGACGCCTTCGAGCGGGGCGCCGACGGCGCGTTCGTGGCCGGGTGACTGGAGGGCGACTGCCATTACCTGGAAGGTAATACGAACGCGAAGCGGCGGGTCCGGTACATCGCCGGGCTCTTGGACGAGATCGGGATCGGGGGCGAGAGGGTGCGGATGTACAACCTCTCGTCGGCCCAGGCCCAGCGGTTTGCGGAGATCTGCACGGAGATGACCGAGCACGTGCGGGCGCTGGGCCCGAATCCCCTGAAGGGCGCCGAACCGCCGGCCGCGCGGCCGGCCGAAGCGCCGGAAGCGGAGGTGCGGGCATGATCGTGGCCGAGCAGAAACCCCTCGACGAGATCCTGGCGCTCACCGACGGGGCCCGGCGGGTGGCCGTGATGGGGTGCGGCACCTGTGTGACCGTGTGCTTCGCCGGCGGGGAGAAGGAGGCCGAGATCCTGGCCTCGTCCCTGCGGATGCGGGCCCGGCTCCAGGGCCGGGAGCTCGAGGCCACCCACGGCGTGATCCAGCGCCAGTGCGAGTGGGAGTACCTGGACGCGGCCCGGCCCGAGATGGAGGGGGCCGACTGCGTGGTGAGCCTGGCCTGCGGGGTGGGGGTGCAGGCCGTGGTGGAGCGGTTTCCCCAGTTCCGGGTGGTGCCGGGGCTCAACACCAAGTTCTACGGCCTCCCCACCGAACACGGGGTCTGGGAGGCCCGATGCGAGGGGTGCGGGGACTGCGTGCTCGGGCTCACCGACGGCATCTGCCCGGTGGCCCGGTGCTCCAAGAGCCTTCTGAACGGCCCCTGCGGCGGGTCCCAGGGGGGGAAATGCGAGGTCAGCCCCGACACCCCCTGCGCCTGGCACCTCATCTACGAGCGCATGGAGGCCCTGGGCCACCTGGACCGGCTGGCCGAGATCCAGCCGCCCAAGGACTGGTCCACCGGCCCCAGCGGGGGACCGGGCCGCATCGTGCGGGAAGACCTCCGGCGGGGCCCCCCGGCGGAACCGGAGGCCGAACCGGCCCGGCAGGCCGTGTAGCCCGGCCCGGTGGGCAGATCGCGCGCCGCCCGGTACGGCGGCGAAGAGGGCCGGAGGCTTTAGGCTTTCCAGCCTTCCGGCTTTCCAGCTTTCCAGCCTCCAAAGGAGTCGTGCCATGTCCGACGCCGACAGCCGAAGCAATCTGGAGCGGGTGCTCACGTCCGGCGGGTTCGCCGTCACGGCCGAGCTCGGGCCGCCCAAGGGCGCCGACCCCGAGGTGATCCGGCGCAAGGCGGACCTGCTCCGGGGGGTGGCCGACGCCGTGAACATCACCGACAACCAGACGGCCGTGGTCCGGATGTCGTCCATCGCGGCCGCGGTGCTGGCCCGGCAGGCCGGGGTGGAGCCGGTGGTGCAGATGACCTGCCGCGACCGCAACCGCCTGGCCATCCAGGCCGATCTCCTGGGGGCCTGGGCCCTGGGGCTCAGGAACCTCCTGTGCCTCTCGGGCGACCACCAGACCTTCGGGAACCACCCCGGCGCCAAGAACGTGTGGGACATCGACTCGATCCAACTGCTGAAGATCATGGCCGACATGGGCGAGCGCGGGGTGTTCGCCAACGGCGAGGAGGTGGAGGGGGCGCCGCCCCGGTTCTTCCTGGGCGCGGCCGAGAACCCCTTCGCCGAGCCGTACCCCTACCGGCCGTTCCGGGTGGCCAAAAAGGTGAAGGCGGGGGCCCGGTTCATCCAGACCCAGTGCATCTACAACATGGCCCGGTTCCGGGAGTTCATGGCCCGGCTGGGGGATCTGGGGCTCCTGGACAAGGTGTACGTGCTCGCGGGCCTGAGCCCCCTGAAGGGACCCGGCATGGCCAAGTACATGCGCGACCAGGTGCCGGGCATGGACGTCCCCGACGAGATCGTCGACCGGATGGTGGCGGCGGGCCAGGGCATCGACGACAAGGCCGAGCGCTCGAAGGCGTTCCGGGCCGAGGGGATCCGGATCTGCATCGAACAGATCCAGGAGGTCCGGGAGATCCCCGGCGTGGCCGGGGTGCACATCATGGCCATCGAGTGGGAGGAGGCCGTGCGGCCCATCGTGGAGGGCGCCGGGCTCCTGCCCCGGCCCCAACCCCTGCCCGACGCGGCCCACGCCGGCGGGTGAACCGCCTGCCCGCCGCAGACCGGGAACCGGACACCGAAGACCCCGGAAGGTGCCCCATGAACGCGCTTCAGACCCACGACGCCCTGGCCCGGAAGGTGGAGCAGTCCACCGGCGAGAACGCCTACCTGTGCTACCAGTGCCAGCGGTGCTCGGCCGGGTGCCCCATGGCCGAGCACTTCGATCTGCTGCCGAGCGAGGTCCTCCGGGCCATCCAGGAGGGCGACACCTCCGTGGCCCGAAGCCGCACGGTGTGGCTGTGCGCCTCGTGCCAGACCTGCGTCACCCGGTGCCCCCAGGGGATCGACTTGCCCACGATCCTCGACCGGTTCCGGCAGGAGACCCTGGACCGGCCCTCGGTGCCCGAGGTGGCCCGGTTCTACAAGGCGTTCATGCGCCAGGTGAAGACCCTCGGCCGGGTGTACGAGCTGGGGCTCATCGGCGAGCTGAACCTGCGGGAGATGCAGCCCCTGCGGGACCTGCCGATGGGGCTTCGCATGATCCGGAAGGGCAAGATCCGGCTCCTGCCCGAGGTGGCCCGCCCGTCCCGGCGGCCGCCGTGGGTGGGCACCGCCCCGAACCGGGTGGCGTACTACCCCGGGTGCTCGCTGCACGCCACCGGCCGGGCCTACGACCGGTCGTTTCGGGCCGCGGCCCAGCACCTGGGCGTGGAGCTCGTGGAGCCCCCGGGGTGGACCTGTTGCGGCACCACCCCGGCCCACGGCACCGACGCCTTTCTCGCCGCGGCCCTGCCCCTTCGGAACCTCGCGCTGATCGAACGGATGGGCGTCGAGCGGGTGGTGGCGCCCTGCGCGGCCTGCTACGGCCGGTTCAAGGCGGCCCTGGCCGAGTACCGGGACGACGGCGCCCTGGCCGTGCGGGTGGACGACTGGATGCGGTACGAGTACCGGGACACCGTGAACGTGGAGAGCGCCCTGGATCTGCTGGAACGCCGGGTCGCGGGCGACGGGTTCGAGCCCCGGCGGCCGCTCGCGGGCCTCAAGGTGGCCTGCTATTACGGGTGCCTTCTCACCCGGCCGGCCCGGATCACGGGGGCCCCCGACCCCGAAAATCCCCGATCGATGGAGCGGATCGTGCGGGCCCTGGGGGCCCAGCCGGTGGAGTGGTCGCGCAAGACCGACTGCTGCGGCGGGAGCCTCTCGGTGCCCCAGGTGGAGCGGGCCAAGGAACTCACGGCCAAGGTGCTCCAGGACGCCAAGGCCCGGGGCGCGGACCTGGTGGCCGTGGCCTGCCCCCTGTGCCAGGTGAACCTGGATGAGCGCCAGCCCGAGATGGCCAGCGACCTGGGGTTCACGATCCCGGTGGTGTACGTGACCCAGCTCCTGGCCCTGGCGGCGGGCCTGCCTCTCGCGGCCGCCGCCCTGGAGCTTTCGGCCGTGGACCCCAAGCCCGTTCTCGCCCGGGCCGGGCACGCCTGAACGCCGGGGCGGCCGAAACGGATTTTAATCCCCCTCTTATGGGGTTTTGGATCCCGGTGTGATACCCTCCCGGGCCGTTGGCCCGTTTTTCGTTTCCCCACGACCCGGGAGCATGCCGTGAACCGAATCTGGACCCTTGCCCTTGCCGCAGGGCTTGCCGCCTGCAGCAGCCCGTCCCCGTCCCCCGTCGCCACCCAGGAGCCGGCCAAACCGGCCGAACCCCCGGCCCAAACCGAGGCCGCCCCGGCACCGGCTCCGGCGTCCGGCCCGATGGCCGGGCCCGTGCTCGAAACCATGGACACCGGCGGCTACACCTACGTCAAGGTGAAGACGCCCCAGGGCGAGGTGTGGGCGGCCGCCCCCCAGGTCCGGGTGGAGGTGGGCCAGGAGGTGGTGGTGCAAAACCCCATGCCCATGCCCGGCTACCACAGCAAGACCCTGGACCGGACCTTCGAGATGCTCTACTTCTCCTCGGCCATCGTGCCTGCGGGCCAGGACATGGCCGCGGCGGAAGCCCCCCAGACCGGCGCCGCCTCCCGGGCGAAAATGGCCGCCGACGTGGACCTCACGGGCATCCGCAAAGCCGAGGGGGGGCACACCGTGGAGGAGCTTTTCGCCCAAAAGACGGACCTGGCCGGCCAGCAGGTGGTGGTGCGGGGGAAGGTCGTCAAGTTCAACGCCGGCATCATGGGCCGGAACTGGATCCACCTGCGCGACGGCACGGGCGCCGAGGGCGCGAACGACCTCACGGTCACCACCCAGGCCCGGGCGAGCGTAGGCGACACCGTGCTTGTGCGGGGCACGGTGGCGACCGACAAGGACTTCGGCTTCGGCTACCGCTACGCCCTCATGCTCGAGGACGCCGAGGTGACGAAGGAGTGATCTCGGCCAGAAAGCTGGGAGGCGAGGAGGCTGGGCGGCTGAACCCCCTCCAGATTCCGCTCTGACGGCGCGCTTTCGTGTGTGGGAGCGGCTTCCGAGCCGTGACGACGTCTCTTTTTCGGGCCTTCGGCCCGGATCGCGGCGTGGACGCCGCTCCCACCGCGGAACCCCGCCCGTGATCTCCCCGGCGTCGGGGAGTTCCCGCAGGGGTAGCGGCGAACAGCTCCCCAGCCTCCTAGCCTCCTAGCCTCCCAGCCTTCTAGCCTTCTAGCCGCCTCGGCACCCGTTTCCCCACGTTGCAGGTGATCTCGTAGGGGATGGTGCCGGTCAGCCGGGCGAGTTCGTCGGCCGGGATCTCCTCCTCCCCCTGGCGGCCCAGGAGCACCACCTCGTCTCCGGGTTCCGCGCCGGGTACCTCGGTCACGTCCACCAGGATCATGTCCATGCACACCCGGCCGACGACGGGGGCGCGGCGGCCCCGCACCAGCACCGCTCCGCGGTTCGAGAGGAGCCGGGGGTAGCCGTCGCCGTATCCCACGGGCAGCGTGGCGATCCGCCGGGGGCCGGGGGTCACGTGGGTGCGGCCGTAGGAGAGGGGGGTCCCGGGGGGCACGTCCTTTAGGTGGGCGATCCGGGTGGTCCAGCGGAGCACCGGCCGGAGGTCGGCCGAGCGCACCACCTCGTCCGAGGGGTAGATCCCGTAGAGCCCGATCCCGGCCCGCACGAGGTCCAGGTGGGACTCGGGCAGCGCCAGGATGCCGGCCGTGTTCGCCGCGTGACGGATCCGGGGGCGGACGCCCCGGTGGGAGAGAAGCTCCAGGCACCGGTGGAACCGCTCCAACTGGTTCCGCGCGAACGAGAGGTCGGTCTCGTCGGCCGTGGCGAAATGGGTGAACACCCCCTCGACCTCGACCCCGGGGAGCGTCCCCAGGAGATCCAAGAACGCGGGGAGATCCTCGGGCCGCACCCCGACCCGGCCCATCCCCGTGTCGATCTTGAGGTGCACCCTGGCCGGTCGCCCCCGCCCCCGCGCGGCCGCGTCGAGGGCCCGGGCCAGGTCCGGGTCGAACAGCGCAAGCCGCACGCCCGCCCCGACCGCGGCCGGGGCCGCGGAGGCCGGCACGGCCCCGAGCACCAGGACCGGCTCCGAAAGCCCCGCCCCCCGGAGTTCCAGCGCCTCCTCCAAAAGCGCCACCCCGAACCACGAGGCCCCGGCGTCCCGGGCCGCCCGGGCCACGGGCACGGCGCCGTGGCCGTAGGCGTCGGCCTTGACCACGGCCATGAACGCCGTGCCGGCGGGCGTGAGCGCCCCGAGCGCCCGCACGTTGTGGACGACGGCGCCCAGATCGATCCGGGCCTCGGTGGGGCGAAACGTTTGGCGACCGGTGTCCATGCTCACTCCTCCCGGTGGGATGACCACGGTACCAACCCCGTGGGTCGTAAACAACAATCAAGGTTTGTCACGGCGGGCTTGACGAGGTGGTCTTTCGCCGGTAGCGTGCTGACCGGTTGGAGCAGACCCGCACCGGAAGGAGGCACCATGGGGAGGTGGTCCGTAGCGGTAGACGACAGGTTGATGGAAGAGGTCGTCCGCCTGAGCGGAGCGAGGACGAAGCGGGAGGCATTGGAGTGCGCCCTCCGGGAGTACGTGCGACGCCGGCGGGTGGAGGAGTTGGCCTCCCTCGCAGGGTCTGACATCGTGGATATGAGCGTCGAGGAACTGGAGAAATGGAGGGCCGCAGGCATCGGACCCGGGGACGAGGCGTGAGGCCGGTACTCATCGATACGTCGGTCTGGATCTGGTTCCTCCGGAAGAACGGTCCCGCTGAGATCCAGCGCGCCGTCCAGGATGTGTTACTGGAAGGGAGGGCCCGCACCTGTTGGGTGGTACGCGCAGAACTGCTGGTGGGTGCACGGGACGAGGAGGGCTGGTCCCGGCTATGGAGAGGGTTTTCCGCTTTGCCTTCGGTGGTTCTCGATGACGCGGTATGGGAGGACGCCTCACGCTTGGGCTTTAAGGTGCGGCGGAAGGGCCTGACGGTGCCACTGCCCGACCTCCTGGTCGCGCAGGCGGCCATCGCGGGGGGATGCGAACTCTGGCATTCGGACCATCATTTTGAGAGGTTGAAACAGTACACCGACTTGCACACCCGTTCGTTTGTTGGTGGGCGGGCATAAGGGGCGGATCCGGGAGAGAACGTCCTCCGAGGAGGAACGGCGGAAACGGAAGTTGCCCGGTTCAAAGGGCGGCTCGGTGTGCCCGAGAGGGAGAGATGCCCATGACCATCGAAGAAGCCCTGGCCTCGGCGCTCGCGTTCGAACGGAAGGTCCAGGCCCATTACGAGAAGGCGCGGCAGGGGGCTCCGGAAGGGGAAGCCCGGGAGTTTTTCGGCCTCATGGCCGCGGAGGAGGCCCGGCACGTGGAGTATCTGGAGCACAAGCGGGAGCAGTGGCTCTCCACGGGTGCCATCGGTCCCACCGAGATCGAGTCGGCCGTTCCCCGCCGCGACTGGCTCCAGGAGGGAAAGAAGCGCCTGGCTGAGGCCAAGGGCTACCCCGAACGCAGCTACGGCCTGGGCCATCTGGAGGAGTCCCTTCGGCTCGAGGAGGAGGTGAGTGCCCACTACCGCCAGCTCGTGGACGGGGTGGACGATCCCGAGGCCAAGGCGTTGTTCCGGCGGTTCCTGGAGATCGAGGACGGCCACACCGCCCTGGTGCGGGCCGAGCTGGACTATGTGACCGGCACGGGACACTTCCTTGGGATCCGGGAGTTCACCCTGGACTGATCCCCCCGCTTTTTGGCTTCCCCGCTTTTCCGGCGAAACTAGAGGGTTCCCCATGCCGAGCCAGGAAGACCTGCGCAGGATCCTGCTGCGGCTCGACAACGGGCCTTACCCCGCCTACAAGGACATCAAAAGCTCTTACGATTTCGGGGACTTCCGCCTGACCGTGGACCACGTCCAGGGCGACCCCTTCGCGGCGCCCAGCCGGCTTCGGGTGCGGCTTCCCCTCGACGCGGCCGGGTTCCCCCCGGACCTGTTTTCCTCGGAGCCGCGCACCCTCGGGATTTGCCATCTCCTGGCCCGGCGGTTCGCGGCCGAGGCCCGCCGGGCCTCCACGCACGCGGGGTCGGGGAAGAGCGGGAAGATCGACCTCGACGCGCCCGGTCAGGAGGTCCTTCGGACCACGGCGGCCCAGGTGCGCGGCGGGGAACTGGAGGTCCGGTTTTTCGTGGGGCTTCCGGCGCGGGGGAGGCGGATCCTGGGTCGGGCCGCGGCGGAACTCCTGTGCGACGCGGTGCCCCGGGTGGTGGACCGGGCGCTTCGGTACCGGAGCCTCGACCCGCGGGAGGTCCGGGCGGCGGCCGAAACCAACGAGGACGCCGAGGCCCTCCGAGCCCTTCTCCCGGAGCTGGGCCTCGTGGCGTTTGTGGCCGACGGGAGCGTTCTGCCGCGGCGGAGCGGGGTGGACCCCCGGCCCCTGGAGCGGGGGGCGGTGCCGTTCCAAAGCCCGCCGAGCCTGCGGGTGGAGGTGGAGTTGCCCAACCGGGGCCGGATCGCCGGGATGGGCATCCCCCGGGGCATCACCCTGATCGTGGGGGGCGGGTTCCACGGCAAGAGCACGCTCCTGGAGGCCCTGGAACTCGGGGTGTACAACCACCGGCCGGGAGACGGCCGGGAGTTCGTGGTGACCGACGCCTCGGCCGTGAAGATCCGGTCGGAGGACGGCCGGGCCGTGGCCGGGGTGGACATCCGGGCGTTCATCTCGAACCTGCCCGGAGGGGTGGACACGGCTGCGTTCTCCACCCAGGACGCGTCGGGCTCCACCTCCCAGGCGGCTAACATCATGGAAGCGTTAGAGGCCGGCGCTCGGGTGCTCCTGGTGGACGAGGACACCTCGGCCACGAATTTCATGATCCGTGACCACCGGATGCAGGAACTCATTGCCAAGGAGAAGGAGCCGATCACCCCGTTCGTGGACAAGGTGCGCCAGCTCTGGACCGAGCGGGGGGTGTCCACGGTGCTTGTGATGGGCGGGAGCGGGGACTACTTCGACGTGGCCGACACCGTGATCGCGATGGACGCCTACCGGCCCGTGGACGTGACGGCCCGGGCCCGGGAGATCGCCGAGCGGTACCGGGCCGAGCGGCGGCCCGAGGGGGGGCCGGGGTTCGGGGCGGTGACGCACCGGCGGCCCCTGGGAGCGAGCCTCGACCCGAGCCGGGGCCGCCGGGAGGAGAGCGTGCGGAGCCGGGGGGTGAAGACGGTGCTCTTCGGTACCGAGGAGATCGACGTCTCGGCCGTGGAGCAGCTCGTGCACCCGGGCCAGCTCCGGGCCGTCGGGGCCGCGCTCCTTCGGGTGCGGGCCCTCGCCGACGGCCGGCGGACCCTGGCCGAGATCCTGGACCGGATCGAGGCCGAGGTGGACGACCGCGGGCTCGACGCCCTCACCGACCGACCCCTGGGCGACCTGGCCGGGTTCCGCCGGTTCGAGTTGGCCGCCGCCCTGAACCGGCTCCGGACCCTGCGGGTGAAGGCGGGGGAGTCGTAGAGGGAACCGGGATCCGGAAGTCGGAAACCCAGCCGGGCCGACGCCCGGCGGCCACGTGGCCACCGGGCGGCCCGCCGCGGTCGATTCCTGTCAACCCGGCGCCAATAGAGGCGCACAAGGAAGTTGCCAGGGCATGGGGCTTGTTCCCGGCCGTGCGTGAGTGCGGCATCCGGCCACTGTCGTGGCCACGCCCGGCGCGCCAGCAGGCCCCCTCTTCGGAGGGCGTTTGCCACCGGGCAAATAGCCGCCCAGCCTCCCAGCTTCCTAGCTTTCCAGCCTCCCAGCCCTAGAAACTGTACCGCACCCGCGCGTAGACGTTGGTGTTGTCCTCGAACTGCCCGAAGAACGTGTCGTCGTGGGCGCCCAGGAAGACGTTCCCTCCCACGGTCACCAGGACCTCGTCCGAAACCTTGTAGCTCGCCTTGGGCCGCAGGTAGGCGTCGTCTTCGGTGGGCGAGTAGAAGGCAAAGAGCGACAGCGTCAGGTTCTGCTGCAGAAAGAGCCCCGTATACCGGGCCGTGAGCCACCAGCGGTTCTGGTCGGTGAACCCCACGTCGGGGTAGTCCATCGCCCGCTCCAGGTAGGCCTGAAGCCCCAGGGTCTGGTCCCGGGCGATCTCGTGGGAGAAGCTCCCGAGCCAGCGCAGTTGGGAGTTGGGCACCGTGGGATCGTCGCCGTCCAGGTCGTCGAGGCTCCGGTACCAGGCGAACTCGGTGGAGGCGATGCCGCCCAGGAGGGCCCCGCGGGCGCTCGCGCCCCAGGCCTCGAGCCGGGGGAAGTAGGCCCGGTTCGCGCCCATGTCGAACCCCTTGGGCTGGCCCCAGTGTCCCCGGTAGCCGTAGAGCGCGGTCTCCCACCCGGCCAAGGTGCCGTAAAGCCGGGCCGCGAACGATCCCTTCCCCAGGCTCCGGTCGGGCTCATCGGGATCGATCTCCGGGTCGTCCGGGCCGAACCGCCGGCCGGCCATCGGGTTCCAGTAACTGATGCGCTCCCCCGAGATGAACCCGTCGGGCTCGAACACGGGCATCCAGGCGAAGTCCAGGTTCCAAAGGTCGCCGTACCACGAGGCCCGCAGGGCGTCCGAGGGCTTCTTGAGGTACTCGTCGTCCCGCCCGATGAAGAAGCTCTGCCAGTCCTTGGGGAAGAGGTCGTTGAGGAAGATCAGATCCCCGGTGCCCCAGGTGAGCACCTGGCGGCCGATCTTGAGGTCGAGGCTGTCGAGCGGGGTGAGCACGATGTTGGCCTCGCGCACGTCGATCTGGCTTCCACCCTCGACCCCGTCGTGGAGGAAGTCCGCCCGGAACGCCATGGTGGCCGCGTCCACCTCGTGGATGAGGTCCACCTGGAACCGGGCTTCCTCCAGAAGGATGTCGTCGTCGGTAGTTTCGTCGTTCACCACGCGGCTGGCGGCGGCCGCCTCCACGAACCCGTGAAACGGCAGGTCCTGGGCCGCGGCCGGCGCCGCCGCCACAAGGGCCAGAAACGCGGTCCATACCCTCTTGTGTCCGTGCATGGAAAGACTCCTGTGGTCGGTCGTGGGTCGCAGGTCGTTGGTCGTTGGTCGTGGGTCGGGGGGCAGGGGGGCTATCGCCCCGCCCTCCCAGCTTCCCAACCTCCTCGCCGCGCTACCGCCGGATGTACTTCCGGGGGGGCTTTCGCAGGTAGCGCTCGGTGAACACGTCCTCCGGGATGCCCTTGTTGTACTCGATGTTTTTGAAGGTCAACTCGGTGTACCCGCCTGTGTTGAGGTCGCTCATCCTGGCCTTGGTCACCGTGGGGATCCCCTGGATCTCCTTGACTTCCAGCACCTCCATCCGGCGGTACACCTTGCCCTGGCCGTCGTAGTACTCCGCCTTCATGGGCAGGAACGTGGTCTTGTCGATCCACACCAGGTAATGGGCGAACTCCACGTTGGAGGGGTCCTTCGGCACGTTGTCGAGCACGTAGTACTCCTCGGTCTCCTCCTTGAGGGTATGGGTGTCCTCGGCGGGATTGCGGCCGGAGACGTCCTCGTAGAAGAAGTGGGAGCCCACGAAGCTCGTTCGCTTGTCCGAGGCCGCGATCCGCTTCACGAGATCGAGGGCCGGCAGGTAGAGCCACCGGTCGTCGTCCCGGTCGATGTGCTTGTGGACCATGAACACGGTCTTTCGCACGTCGCCCGGGCGGTGAAAGTAGACGTAGTAGAACTGCTCGCCCCCGTCCTCCTTGTCCTTCCGGAGGATCGTGAACTCCCGCTCCCGGGTGCGGCCCTCCTTGTCGTAGATCACCATCTCGGCCCGGGCCATGCCGTCGTCCCCGGCGTAGTAGCTGGCCAGGTTGGCCTTGT
>NZ_BAAHFQ010000057.1:0-20078 GCF_054681715.1 Deferrisoma sp. | reverse complement strand
GTTGGTTGACCCAACCCTTCAGAAAACCTTCGGTCCTAGGAAACCCTCTCCTTTTTCCTCCGGTGGCTCACCTCCTTTTTGCCAGGTCGTGGGAAACCGAATCTACCCCTCCGAAACCCTCTCTATCTCCGAACCAAGCCGTCCCCAAGGGGGACGGTGGAGGTCAATAAAAAACCTCGCGCGCGGAGCATAACAGCGGTTCAAAACGGGTGTCAAGCCCCGAAACGCCGTTCTCATGCCGCAAAACGCGAGGTCGCTTGCCTGTAGGGTGGTCCGGCAACCCGTTGCTCCCTGGTTCAGGGGTCCGTGGCCGAATCGGCGGCGAGTATAGCCATCGGCCGCGCGGTTGGCAAGGGGTGGGCGAAAAGGGGCGATGTTCAGGCGGTTTCGCCGGGGAGCCGGCGGGGGAGCTTGGCGAGGCGGTCGAGCAGGGTTGCGGGGTCGAGGGGTTTGAGGAGGTAGCCGTCCACCCCGAGTTCCTTCGCCTGGAGCACGGTGTCGGCGTCGGAGCGGGAGGTGAGGACCAGGATCGGGAGGTGGCGGGTCTTTGCGCCGGCCCGGAGCCGCATGACGAGCTTGAGGCCGTCGAGCACGGGCATGACGATGTCGGTGAGCACGGCGTCGTAGCGATTCGTGAGGGCGAGTTTCAGGGCCTCGAGGCCGTTTTCCGCGAGGTCGCAGGTGTGCCCCGCGCCTTCGAGGATCTCGGCGGCCTTCTTCCGGACCACGGAACTGTCGTCCACGACGAGAATGTGCATGGCGAGTCCGCTCGGACGCTGGGACGCGAGGACGTTGGGACGGTGCGGCGTGGCCCCCTCACCCCGGCCCTCTCCCCCCGCCGGGGGGAGAGGGAGGCACACGGCGACGGCCCCTGGCGCAAAGCGGTTCCCCCTCCCCTGGCGGGAGGGGGACAGGGGGAGGGGGGGAGGAACGCCTTCCCCTGGTCCTCGCCCCCCGGGGAAGAGGAAGTCTCTTTACGGGTGGCGCCGGGCGCCGGCGTCGAGGTCGGGTTGGGCCGAGGTAGCCCCCTTGATCGCCCCTCCGGGGGGTGGCACCTGTGCCCTCCCAAGCCCTGTTGGGAGGTATCGGCAGGGATGGCGTGCTTCTTGAGGGGCTGCGAAGGCGGGTGTTAGAGTCGGCCAGGCGGCTGGCAGTGCGCCGGGGGTGCGCGGGTGGGAGCGAACGATGACGCCGGGGCCGCCCGCCTTTCCGCCGCCCAGCCGCCTAGCTGCCTAGCGAAAAACCGGAGGTCCCCATGGAACATCCATCCGGCCCCCGCCGGAAGGTGCGGGTGCTGCCCGACGAGATCGCGAACCGCATCGCCGCCGGCGAGGTGGTGGAGCGGCCCGCGAGCGTGGTGAAGGAGCTCGTGGAGAACGCCGTGGACGCGGGGGCGACCCGGGTCCGAATCCGGATCGAGGAGGCGGGGAAGGGCCTCGTGGCCGTGGAGGACGACGGCGAGGGCATGACCCGCGACGACGCCCTGCTGGCCCTCGAGCGGCACGCCACGAGCAAGATCTTGGGCGCCGAGGACCTCGACCGGATCACCACGCTGGGGTTCCGGGGGGAAGCGTTGCCGAGCATCGCCTCGGTCAGCCGGATGCGGATCGTGACCCGGCCGCCCGAGGCGGACGAGGCCACCGAGATCCGGGTGGAGGGGGGACGGTTGGTCTCGGTGGAGGCCGCCGGGGCGCCCCGGGGCACCACGGTGGAGGTGGCGGACCTCTTTTTCAACGTGCCGGCCCGGCTCAAGTTCCTCAAAGCCGACGCCACGGAGCTTCGCCACTGCGTGGAGACCGTCACCCAGCTCGCGCTCGTGCACTACGACGTGGGATTCGAGCTCCGCAGCCAGGGCCGGGTGCTCCTGGCGGCCCCGCCGGGCCAGAGCCTGGAGGAGCGCACGGCCCAGGTGGCGGGGGCGGAGGCCCCGAGGGGGCTCCACTGGGCCCGAAGCGGCGAGGGCGACCGGGGGCTCACCTTCGCGTTCGCGGCGCCCCACGAGGGCCGGGGCCACCGCCGGGGGCTGCGGCTCTTCGTGAACGGTAGGCCGGTGCAGGACCGGCTCCTGGTGCGGTCGGTGACCGAGGGGTACCGGGGGCTCCTGGAGTCGGGCCGGTATCCGCTGGCGCTCCTGTGGGTCGAGATCCCGCCCGACGAGGTGGACGTGAACGTCCACCCAGCCAAGCGGGAGGTCCGGTTCCGGGACGAGGGCCGGGTGTTCCGGTGGGTGGCCGGGTTCGTGGCCGAGAGCCTGGCCCGGGCGCCGTGGCTGGAGGCCGGGGCGCCAGCGGAGAAGGACGCCGGCCCGGACGCCCCGCGGCCCGAACTCGGCCGGGTGGCCGAGGCGATCGAGGGGTACGCGCGCCGGGCCGGCTCGGGCGGCGGGGCGCCCGTGAGGGCGTGGGCCCTGCGGCCGGCCCCCGCCCGCGGGGGGGCTGGGACGCCTCGCCCCACGCCGCCGCCTCCTCCTCCCCCTTCGGGATTCCGGTTCGAAGAACCCCGGCGGGGGCCTTACGAGGGCCTGCGGTTCCTCGGAGCGGTGGAGGCCACGTACCTGGTGTTCCAGGACGTAGAGGGCCGGGAGCTCGTGGTGCTCGACCAGCACGCGGCCCACGAGCGGGTGCTCTACGAGCGGTTCCTCGCCGAAGGGCCGGCCCGGCCGGTGCAGCGGCTCCTGGTGCCCGTGACCGTGGAGTGCTCCCCCACGGAGCGGGCCCTGTTCGAGGAGCGGCGGGAGCTCCTGGAAGGCCTGGGGTTCCGGGTGGAGCCCTTCGGGGAGTCGGCCCTCGCGGTCACCGAGACCCCGGCCGAGCTCCCCGCGGCGGCGGCCGAGGCCGTGGTCCGCGACCTTCTGGCCGCCGGACCCGACGTGGTGGCCGAGGGCCGGGACGCCGTGGCCCGCCGGGCCGCCTGCGCCGCCGCCGTGAAGGCGCGAAAGGCCCTCGACGCCTCGGAGGCCCAGGCCCTCCTTTCGGCCCTGGGCCGGTGCCGGCACCCCACCCACTGCCCCCACGGCCGGCCCCTGGTGGTGCGCCTGGGCCGCAAAGAGCTCGAGGGGATGTTTCATCGGCGGTAGGGCGTTGGGACGGGGGGACGTTGGGACGTGCGGACGTGGGGACGTTGGGACGCGTGGACGTGCGGACGGGAGGACGTTCGTGAAGAAGCCACCGGCTCGGCCGGTTCCCGACGCCGGGGATCCGCTGGTGGGATCCCTCGCCACGACGAACGACGAACGGCGAACGACCGGCGAGCCGGGCCGCCTGGCCGCCCAGCCGCCTGGCCGCCCAGCGATCCTCGTCCTCACCGGCCCCACGGCCTCGGGGAAGACCCGGTTCGCCATCGAGGTGGCCGAGCGGATCGGGGGCGAGATCGTGTCGGCCGACTCCATGCAGGTGTACCGCCACCTCGACATCGGCACGGCCAAGCCCACCCCGGCCGAGCGGGCCCGGGTGCCCCACCATCTGATCGACGTGGCCGACCCCGACGAGCCGTACCACGCCGCTCGGTTCGTGGCCGAGGCCGACCGGGCCATCGCCGAGATCGCGGCGCGGGGCCTCGTGCCCATCGTGTGCGGGGGCACCGCGCTCTACGTCAAGGCGCTTCTCCACGGCCTCGCGCCCGCGCCGGGGAGGGACCCGGCCGTGCGGGCCGAGCTCGAGGCCCGGTGGGACCGGGGGGAGGCGGCGACCCTGTACGCGGAGATCCGGTCCGCCGACCCGGAAACGGCCGGGCGCCTTCACCCCAACGACCGCACGCGCATCCTGCGGGCCCTCGAGGTGTGGCGGGTGTCGGGCCGGCCGCTCTCGGCTTTCCTCCGGGAACACGGGTTCCGGGAGGCCCGCTACCGGGCGCTCCTCCTGGCGCTTCGGGTGGACCGGGCCGAGCTCTATCGCCGGATCGACGAGAGGGTTTTCGCCATGGTGGAGGCCGGGTGGGTCGACGAGGTCCGGCGGGTGCTGGCGCTGGGGTACTGGCCGGAGCTCCCCCCGCTGCGGGCCGTCGGGTACCGCCAGATCTGCGGGCACATCGTGGAAGGCCGGCCCCTGGAGGAGGTGATTCCGGAAATCCAGAAGGAGACCCGTCACTTCGCCAAGCGCCAGATGACGTGGTTCCGCCGGATGCCGGTAACGTGGGTGGAACCCGGGGACGTCGAGGGCGCGGTGGCGCGCTGGCGGGCGTTCATCGCCGCCCCCACGCCCGGACCCACGACCGTTGGGGGGGACGGAGGGGAGTAGACCGGCGACCGACGACCGACGACCGGGGACCTGCCTCACAAAGGGTTTGCAATCTTCCGGCGAGGCGCTAAGATACGCGCCCGTTTCGGTGATCCTTTTTTCCGTTTCCCTTTCCCAACGAGGGGGTTTCCCATGGCCGCCAAGGCGAAGCTCAACATCCAGGACCAGTTCCTCAACAACCTGCGGCGCGAGAAGGCCCAGGTGACCGTGCGGCTCACCTCGGGCGAGGAGGTGGAGGGGGTCGTCAAGGCCTTCGACAATTTCTGCGTCGTGGTGAAGACCCCGGGGAACTATCTCCTCCTTTACAAGCACGCCATCGCGTACATCCGCCCGTTCGAGGCCCTGAAAAAGTTTGAAGCGATTTACGAAAACTTCTAGGGCCGCCGCTCTCCTCGTCGTCTGCCTCGCCCTCGCCTTGCCGGCGCGGGCGGCCGGGGTGCCCCTGGTGGTGGAGGTCTCGTCCGAGCCCTCGCCCGCGGGGGGCGGTGTGCCGCCCGAGGTCCTTGCCGAGGCGAGCGGGCTTGCGGTGGCGGACCTGGTGGGGCGCCACGTGGCCCCGGCCGACCGGGACCGGGCGCGCTCGGCGCTCGGTCCCGCCGGCCGGTACGTGCAGCGTCTTTCCGTGCTGACCGACCGGGTGGAGGGGGGGCGCCGGGTCACCGAGGTCGAGGCCGTGGTGGACCGGGACCGGGTGCTCCAGGTGCTCGCCGGGTTCGGGATCCCCACCGCGCGGCTTGCCGTAAGGCCCCGCGTGCTCGCGACCGCCGCCCCGGGCCCCGCGGCCGCCCCGCTCGCGCGGGCGCTCGCCGACGCGCTCGAGCGCGAGGGCGTGAGGTTCCGCGCGGCCCCGGGGGGCGGCACCGCCGAGGAGGCGATCGAGGCGGCCCGCACCCTGGGGTGCCACGTGGTGTTCCTGGCCCGCGTGGAGGCTGCGGTGCAGGCGATGCCGCCGCTGGCCTCGGGCCCCGCCCTGGTGCCGGGCGAGGGGCAACCCGAAGAGGGGTGGGCGGTGGCGTCCGCCACGGCCCGGGGATGGGTGGTGGACGCGGTCACGGGGGACCCCTTGGGCGAAGCGGAGGCCACGGCCGACGGTGTCGGGGCCGACGGCGTGGAGGCCGAGGCCCGCGCCGCCGCCCGGGCGGGCCAGCGGCTCGCGGCGACGCTCCTGGGGGTGTTGGAGCGGTCGGGGTGGGTCCTCCCCGGGAAGCCGGCCACCGTGCGGATTCGGGTGAGCGGCCTCCCGGCCCCCCGGGCCCTCGAGGACCTGGAGGCGGCCCTGAGGGGCCTGGCCGAGGTGGAGGAGGTCCGGCTCGCGGAGATCGCCTGGCGGGAGGGACTGTGGGAGGTCCGCGCCCGGTCCGGGGGGTTCCCCTGGGACGTGGTGCTCTCCTGGGTAGGCTCCGTTGGCGGGCGGGTGCGGGTCGAGGCCGAGGAGGGGGGGGAGATTCGCTGCGCCTGGGTGGACGGGGAGCGGTGACGGGCGCTCGGCCGTTTCGGGCACGGGGGCTCACGGTGGATCCCCCGCTCTTCCTGGCGCCCATGGCGGGCCTCACCCACTCGGCCCTCCGGCGGCTCCTCGTGGAACTCGGCGGGGTGGGGCTCCTCTCCACCGAGATGCTCGCCGCCCGGGCCCTACCCCAGGAGCGGCCCGACCACCCGTTCCTCCTTCGCACGCCCGAAGAGACCCCCCTCTCCTGGCAGATCCTGGTGGGCCGGCCCGAAGACGTGGCGCCGGCCGTCGAGGCCTTGGAGCGCCTCGGCGCCGACGCGGTGGACCTCAACCTGGGCTGCCCGGCGCCCCAGGCCCGGAAGCGGGGCGGCGGGGCGTTCCTGGCGGCCGATCTCCCCCGGGCCCGGGCCGTGGTCCGGGAGGCGCGCCGCCGGTGGGCGGGGCCGCTCTCGGCGAAGTTCCGGTTGGGCGAAGGGCCCGACGAGGCCCCCGTGCGGGACCTCGTGGCGCTCTTGGGGGACGAGGGGGTGGACTGGGTCACGGTCCACGCCCGGTTCCGCGGGGAGCCCTATGGCCGGCCGGCCCGGTGGGAGTGGATCGCTCGGGTGAAGGCGTGGTCTTCGGTGCCCGTGGTCGGAAACGGTGGCGTGGCCACGGCCGACGATGTGGGCCGGATGCTCAGGGAGACCGGGTGCGACGGGGTCATGGTCGGCCGGGCGGCGGCAAGGACCCCGTGGCTCTTCCGGGAGGCCGCCCGGCGGGTATTTGGCCGCGACCTTCCGGCCCATCGGCCCGACCCGGCGGGGGTGTACCTGAGGTTCGCAGCCCTTCTGGCCGAGAGCTTCGAGGAGCGCCGGGCCCTGGGCCGGCTCAAGGAGTTCACCCACCACTTCGCCGAGAACTACGCCTTCGGCCATGGGCTCGCGAGCGCGGTGCAGGCCAGCCGGTCGCTGGCCCAGGCCGTGGCCCGGGCCGAGGCGTTTTTAGAGGAGCACGAGCCCCGATGGACGGTCTGCCCCTGATCCTCGCGTCCACGAGCCCGTACCGCCGGGAGCTCCTGGAGCGGCTGCGGCTTCCGTTCGAGGTGGCGGAGCCCGACTACGACGAGCCGGCGCTGACTGGGGTGGCCCCGGCCGAGCTGGCCCGGCGCCATGCCCTGGGAAAGGCCCGCTCGGTGGCCGCGGCCCACCCGGAGCGCATCGTGATCGGGTCGGACCAGGTGGCCGAGCTCGAGGGCGAGATCCTGGGGAAGCCGGGCACCCGGGAGCGGGCCGTGGCCCAACTCCTTCGGGCGTCGGGCCGGACCGTGCGGTTCCACACCGGTCTCGCCGTGGTGTGGGGCGGGCGGGAAGAGACGACGGTAGAGCCCTTTTCGGTCACGTTCCGGCGCCTCACCCCGGCCCAGATCGAGGCCTACGTGGACCTCGACCGGCCGTTGGGCTCGGCGGGGTCGTTCAAGATCGAGTCGCTCGGGATTGCCCTGATGGAACGGTTGGAGGGCCGGGACTACACGGCCCTGATCGGGTTGCCCCTCATGGCCCTGGTGGAAATGCTAGAGACGCTGGGGCTGGACGTTCTCGCGGCTCCCCGTTAAGAGATACCGGCCGCGCAGGTGGCCGAGGCTCGCTTCCAGGGCCTCGCGCACCGACGCCCGGAACTCGGCCGGCAGCCGGCCGCACGCGCCAAGCAGCGTTTCCTTGAGGTACATCTCGAAGTGGTCCCAGTACACGGGGCTCCGGAGCGCCCAGGTGCGGGCGGGATCGGCCTCGTTCTCCGCGATGGTGTGCTCCAGGGCGGCGGTGATGCCCGCGAGGAGTTCGCGCACGGCGACCGGTTCGCGCCACACCCCCTCGCGGTGGGCCGCATGGAGCGCCCGCTGAAGCTTGGTGGTGCCGGGGCAGCGGAACTCGGCCCGACTCGCCGACATGGCCTTTCCCTCCTCTTTGTGCTGGGCGGCGGGGCCGCGAGGCGGCTCGGCGGCAAGAACCTGGGGCCTCGGGCCGACGCATCGCTGGCGGTGCCGGAATCCAGGGCAGCCCTGCCCCCACGTGCCGTGGCGGCCCGCCCTCCCACGCCGCGCGGAAGCCTTTCGCCGGGGCGTGCGGCCGGTATCCATGCACGGTCCGTGCCCGTTTCCTCCCGGGAGGGAGTGGGAAAGTGGGAAACGCGCTTCCCAATCTGGGAACCAAATTCCCCTGAACAGGGACAGGAAACGGAAACGGCGTGGTGGCGCCCCCAACCCTTTGCATCCTCCGGGAAACCCGAGCGAACCGGTACTCCCTGAACGCGGTGGCCGCGCTGGTGGAGCGGGAAGGCATCCCCTGGCGGCCGGCGCGCTCGGTCCGGGACGTGGCCCGGCTCGCCGGGCCGGGCGCCACCGTGCTCTACTCGTTCATGACCCCCGAGCTCGCCCGGGTGCGGCGGGAGGTCGGGGCGCTTCGGCCGCGCCTGCCCGGGGTCCGGTGGGTGGCCGGGGGCGCCCACCCCTCGGCCGATCCGGAGGGCACCCTGGCCCTCGGGTTCGACCACGTGTTCGCCGGGGAGGCCGAGCGTACCCTGGGCCCGTTCCTCGCCGCCGGGGACGGGCCGGCGGTGATCCGGGACCCCGAGGGCGGTCCGGCCGAGCTGGACCCGTTTCCGGCCCTCTCGGAGGCGCGGCCCGGCCCGGTGGAGATCACCCGGGGGTGCCGGGGCGGGTGCCGGTTTTGCGCGGTGGGACGCCGGCGGGTGCGGCACCGCAGCCCGGAGGCGGTGGTGGCCGCGGCGGCCCGCATGGTCGCCGCGGGCCGCCGGGTGATCCGGCTCATCACCCCGGACGCCCTGGCCTACGGGGGAGGCCTCGGGGCGGTGGAGGATCTTCTCAAGGGGCTCCGGGCCCGGGGCGCCGAGCCGGTGCTGGGCACGTTCCCGTCCGAGGTGCGGCCCGAGCGGGTGACGCCCGAGGCGGCCGAGCTCGTGGCGCGGCTCTGCCACAACCGCACCCTGGTGATCGGCGGACAGTCGGGAAGCGACCGGGTGCTCCGGTTCCTTGGTCGGGGCCACACCGTGGCCGACGTGGTGGCGGCGGCGCGGAACGCCGCGGGGGCGGGGCTTCGGCCCCACGTGGACGTGATCTTCGGGATTCCCGGGGAGACCCCGGAGGAACAGGCCGCCACAGCCAACCTGGCCCGGGAGCTCCACCGGGCGTTTGGCGCCCGGATCCACGCCCACTATTTCCACCCGCTCCCGGGCACCCCCCTGTGGGAGGCCGACCCGGAGTCCCTGTACCCGGAGACCGAGGCGTTCCTCGTGGGGGCCGAGAGGGCGGGCTACCTGGACGGCTCGTGGCGCGAGCAGATCGAGCTCGCCCGCCGGATCCGAGGGTGGGCCGAGCGGGGGTGGATCGGGACGGCTAGGCGGCTGGGCAGCTAGGCGGCTGGGCGGCTGGACGTCGTCAAGGCAGGTCAGGCGCGCGAGGCGCGCCCCATGGTTTTGCTATTTCCAATTTCGATACAATGGCTGTGGTCTGCCAATAGTGGGGCGGTGCCGATTCGGGGGAGGCCGCCGGGCCGCCTCGCTGCCTAGCCGCCCAGCCGCAAGAGGGGTCCTCATGTCCTACAAAGTCCTTGACCTCTTCAAAGACCTGCCCGGCACGAACTGCGGCGACTGCGGGAAGCCGGGCTGTTTCGCATTTGCCACCGCGGTGTACCTGGAGGCCTACCCCCTGGAACGCTGCCCCCACCTGGGGGAGGCCGGGGCCGCGATCCGGGCCAAGCTGGAGGCCGACCGGGCCGAGGGCGGGGGCCGGAAGCCCGACTCCAGCGAGCAGGCCCTGGAGCACCTGCTGGGCGTGATCGCGGGGCGCGACCTCGCCGAGGTGGCCGAGCGGTGCGGCGGGCGCTACCGGGAGGGGCCCCCCGAGGCCGTGGAGGTGGCGTTCCTGGGCATCCCCCACCGGATCCTGCGGGACGACGTCGTGGCCGAGGCCGAGGCGCCCACAGTGTGGGTGAAGATCCTCCTTCTCATCTACGCCACCCGGGCCACCGGCAGGCCCCCCGCCGGGGAGTGGATCGCGTTTCGGGAACTCCCCAACTCGGTGAGCAAGGCCAAGTCGTTCGAGGGCTCGGCGGCCCGGATCGCGGACGGGTTCGCCGGCGAGCCCGGGGCGCTGGCCGAGGCCGTGGGCCGCGTGGGGGGGCTTTCGGTGGATCACCCCTCGGCGCCCCAGGCGTTCCGGATCGACGCTCTGCCCCGGGTGCCGCTCCTCCTGCTCTTCTGGCCTCCGGACGAGGAGTTCGGCGCCCGGGCCGCCCTGCTCGTGGACCGCGGGGTGCTCGACTACCTCGACCAGGAGGCCCTGGTGTTCCTGTCGGAAGCCCTGGCCCAGAAACTCCTGGGCGGGGATCTCGCCGAGGTGGTGGCGTGACGTTCCGGCACCTGGAGGCCTTCGTGGCCGTCGCCCGGGAAGGGGGGTTCACCCGGGCGGCCGAGCGGCTTTGCCTCACCCAGCCCACGGTGAGCGGCCAGATCCGGGAGCTGGAGGAGGATCTGGGGCTGGAGCTCTTCCACCGCCTGCCCCGGGCGGTGGAGCTCACCGACGCGGGGAAAGCGCTTCTTCCAAAAGCCCTCGATGTCCTAGCCGCCCGGGACCGGTTCGCCCAGGAGGCGGCGGCGTTGCGGGGCGTCGTGGCCGGGGAGCTTGCGGTGCACGCGAGCACGATTCCCGGGGAGTACCTGCTGCCGCCCGTGCTGGCCCGGTTCAAGGCCGAGCACCCCGGGGTGCGGGTGGTCCTCGAGGTGGCCGACACGAGCGAGGTGCTCCGCCGGGTGGAAGCCGGCGAGGCGGGGGTGGGAATCGTGGGGAGCGAAGCCGGGGGCGATCTGCTCTCGGAACCCCTCTGGGGAGACCGGATCGTCCTCCTGGTGCCCGCGGGCTGGCCGGTGGCCGACCGGATCGCGCCGGAGGACCTGGGGGACCTGCCCCTGGTGGCCCGGGAGCCGGGTTCCGGAACGCGCCGCACCGTGGAGGCCGCCCTGGGGGACCGAAGGGTGCACCCTCGGGTGGTGGCCGAGTTGGGGTCGACCACGGCGGTGCTCGAGGCGGTGAAGGCCGGGCTGGGTGCCGGGTTCGTCTCGGAGCGGGCAGCGGCCGAGGCCCTGGCCTCGGGCCGGGTTCGCAGCGTGGCCGTGGACGGCGTGGTCCCCGTGAGCCGGCGGTTTCTGGCGGTCTGGCACCCCCGCCGGGCCCTGGGGCCTGCGGCCCGGGCTCTGCTCGAGATCCTGCGGGAAGAGGCTGGATCAACCGACGGGTGAGCCCTGCTCAGCCGGCTCCTTCTCGTTTTCGTCCCCCCCCTGGCCGTCCGCTTCGTCTCCGGGCTTCGGCCCGAACACCCTGGCCACCACGATGCTGATCTCGTAGAGGACCCACAGGGGGCCGGCCATCATCATCTGGGTGACCACGTCCGGCGGCGTGAGCACCGCCGCAGCGACGAAGATGATCACCAAGGCGTAGCCCCGGTTCCGGGACAGGGTGCGGTGGGTGATCAGGCCCATCTTCGCCAGGAAGAACACGATCACCGGCAGCTCGAACACCACCCCGAAGGCCAGGAGGAGCTTGATCGCAAATCCCACGTAGGCGTCGATGGAGATCGAGGCCTGGATCGGCCCCCCGGCGGCGTACCCCAGCAGGAACTTGAACCCGAACGGAAACACCACGGTGAACGCGAAGGTCACCCCGGCGAAGAAAAAGAGCGTGGCCGTGCCCACGAACGGCCAGACGTAGCGCTTTTCGTGGGGATAGAGCCCCGGGGCCACGAACTTCCAGGCCTGGTACAGGATCACCGGGCTCGCGAGCAGAATCCCCCCCAGGAACCCCATCTTGAGGTGGGTGAGGAACCCCTCCTGCACCCGGATCATCGCCAGCGTGCTCCCCTCGGGCAGGGCCTCCACCAGGGGTTGCACGAAAAACGCGAACAGCCGTTCGCTCACCCCGTAGCAGGCGGCGAACCCGGCGATCACGGCCACGGCGCATTTGATGAGCCGCTGGCGCAGTTCCTCCAGGTGGGCCGTGAACGGCAGCTTCTCCTGGTCCTCGGGGTCGAGGGGCGGGGTTTCGGGCGTGTCGGTCATGGGGGGTCGCGGTCCAAGGGGTTACGCGCCGGACGCGGGTCCCGCGTCGGTCTTCTCGGGCGTTTCCGGATCGGCCGGCTTGGGCTCGGCGTCGGTGTCCGGGGGCGGGCCGGGCCGGGTCTGGGCCCGGGCCTTCTCCAGGTCCTTCCAGAGTTCCTGGGGGTCCAGGGGCTTGTGGACCTCCTGGTAGATGGTCCGCTGGATGTCCTCGGTGGCCCGGCGGAACTCGGCCAGGCCCCGGCCCAGGGCGCGGGCCAGGTCGGGGAGCCGCTTGGGTCCGATCACGATGAGGGCGATCCCCAAAACGAGGAGGATTTCGCCCATTCCCATTCCGAACATCGGAATATCCTAAAGAAAGGCTGGGAAGCTGGGAGGCTGGGAGGTTAGGAGGCGTCGGGCCTCCGCGATCCAGGTTATTGTAACGTTCCCCAGCCGTAGCCTCTCGCCCGGGTCGGCGGGCGCGCCGCCGGCCCGGGCGATGGCGGTTCAGGCTACGGGTGGTGCCGCCCGGCTGTCAAGAAAGCGGGACCGAAGGGCCGGCGCTTCCTCACCGCAGCCACTCGGCGATCCGGACCCGCCACACGAGGGCCGTGAGCGCCTGCACGAGTTCGTCGGTGGTGAAGGCGCAGTGGCCGTAGCGGTCCACCCGGAAATGGGTGCGCCAGAGGGCCGAGCCCGAAAACAGGGTTTTCAGCCCGTAGAGGGGCTCGTGCCAGCAGGGGACGATGGGGTCCCCCGTGGTGTGGAGGGTGACCAGGGGAACCCGAAGGCGGCCCGAGGTCTCGTACCCCTCCGCCACGGCCTGCCGGGCCTCGGGGTCGGCCCGGAACCGCTGGATCCGCAGGTTGAGCCGCCAGTCGTTGTCCGAGCCCGAGTACCAACGCCGGGTGTTGTCGTAGGGGTTCCCGCCCAGCTTCTCCCGGGCGTCGTTCGTCCCGAACACGTTGTACCAGAGCACCCCGAGCACGGTCTGGGCCACGGTCTCGGGAACGGCCGGGTCCACGGGCGCCCGGGCCACCCGGAGCAACTGCTCCGTGGCGTGTGGATTCGCACCGATCGCGGCGAGAACCCGGGGGACGTACACGTCGTCCCACCGGGCGATCAGTTCCTCCGGGATCTCGACCGCGGTTCCCGGCAGCACCCGCGGGAAGAAGTAGTCAAAAAGGACCCGGAAATCCCCCACGTAGTCCAGTTGCCGCTGGAAGCTCCCGATGGGGCCGCAGGCGGCGAGCCCGCCGGAGAAGAGATCCGGGTGTTCCTCCAGGGCCAGCACGGTCACGGCCCCTCCCTCGGACGCCCCGGCGAGGAGAACCCGGGTCGGGTAGAGGCCCTCCGACGGGAACACGGTGTCCACGAGCTCCCGGACGTCCTCTACCGCTTCGGGAACCACGAGCCCCGTGTCCCGGTAGCTCGTCACCGCGAAGGCGTACCCGAGCCCGGTCACGAGGTCGGGGATCGAGGTGCCGTCGGGGAGCACGAGCTGGTCCTCGGGGATCGCGACCGGCTCCAGGGGCGAGACGTACCCGTGGGCGAACACGAGAACATCGCCGTTCCACGGATCGGGCACGCAGATCCGGTAAAGGGCGCCGCCCGGCTGGATCCCGTCGCGGCAAGTGGCGGCCGGGGAGGGGGGCGCGAGGACGAGGCAGGCGAACAGGGCGGAGACGAGGGCGCGGCCGAACCTCATGGGCTTTCCTCCTTTCCCGGGCGCGGAACCGGAACGCCCGGGCACGGGCGCCCTCCCGGAGAGCCGTGGGTCGCCGCCTTCGCGGGGGCAAGCCTAGCGCGCGAATCGCGGGGCACAAGGGGAGACGTTCACGCGGCATCCAGCCGGACCGGCAGAAGCCCGGTGGCCGCGACCCCCTCGGGGGTCACCCGGGTGCCGAGGGCGTAGACCTCCACCCCGGCCCGGGCGGCGCGGGCCAGGCCCTGGGCGTAGGCCGGGTCGATGTCGGCCGCGGGCTCGAACCGCCGGCCGTCCTCGCGCTGCACCACGTACACCATGGCCGCCCGGTCCCCCTCGGCCACCCGGGCCGCGAGCTCCTCCAGATGCCGGAGCCCCCGGGCGGTCACGGCGTCGGGGAACCGGGCGGCCCCGTCCTCCACGAGGGTCACGTTCTTGACCTCGACCCAGCACCGGCCCGCCGGGCCCCGGAGCACCAGGTCCACCCGGCTCCGCTCCCCCATGGGGCGCTCCCGCTGGATCTGGGCGAACCCGGAAAGCCCCGGGATCGCCCCGCGCCGCACCGCTTCGGCCACGAGCCGGTTGGGCACGCCGGTGTCCACCCCCACCCAGAACCCGTCGGCCTCGATCGCCTTCCAGGTGTAGCGGAGTTTCCGTTTGGGGTTTCGACTGTCCCACAGGAGCGCCCGGTGCCCCGGGAAGAGGCACCCCCTCATCGAGCCGGTGTTCGGGCAGTGGGCCACCGTGGGGGTGCCGTCGTCGAGCACCACGTCGGCCAGGAATCGCTGGCGCCGGGCCTGGAACACGCCGAACACCCGGGGTTCGGGAAACGGGACGAACGGGTTCAAGGGGGGGACCTCCTCGTCCGATGAAAAGGGGGAACGACGCCGCACCCGGAGGTGAGACCCATGAAGGGAATCGGCTGGATCGTGATCCTGCTCGGGCTCCTGGGCGTGGGGTATCTGCTGGCCCGGGATCTGGGGGTCCTCCAGGGCCGGGCCGACGGTCGGGCCGTGCTCGAGCCCCTGGAGCGGGCCAAGGACGTGGCCGACAGCGTTCGCTCCACCGAGGAGGCCGTGAAACAGGCCCTGGAGAAGATCTCGAAGGAGTGAGTCGGGGCGGACGCTAGGACGCGCCGTGCGGCGAGGCGGCTAGGCTGCGGGGCGGCCGGGCGGCTCCAGCGTGGGGAGGTTCCGTCCGCACGTCCCAGCGTCCCAACGTCCTACCGTCCCCACGTCCTCGCGTCCTAACGTCCACGAATCCCAGCGTCCGCAGGTCCCACCGTCACCGCGTCCCCACGGTCGTCACTCCAAACGGTAGTCGAACTGGGCGAAGAGCCGCAGGCGCCGGATGCTCCAATGCCGGGGGAACTCCGGGAACACCGCCCGGCGCACAGCCTCGGCCGCCTCGTCGTCGAGCACCGGGCTTCCCGAGCTCCGGGTGACCTGGATCTCCTCGGCCCGGCCCTCGGGCGTGATCGTGAAGCCCACGGTCACGGAACCGGGCCGGCCCGCCGCCAGGAGCGCCTCCTTCCACCGCCACGACACGTCGATCGCGGTCTGCACCCGGTCGAGGTATCCCCGGTAGCGCGGGTCGGCCGCCCCGAGCTGCAGGGTCACCTCCTCGGCGCCGCCTGCCGGATCCGGGGGGCGGCGCACGGCGGCGGCCAGGTCGCGGCTCCGGGGTAGGAGCGCGGCGAGGGGCGGCGGAGCCGGCCGGGGCTCGGCCTCGGGGGCGGGGGCCGGCTTCGCGACCGGCCCGGCACGCGGGGCCGGCGGGACCTCCCCGGGTTGGGGCGCCGGGGATGGGGTCTCGGGCGGCGGCCGAGCCTCGCGTGGCGCCGGTTCCGGTTTGGGGGGCGGTTTCGGCTTCTGCTTCGCCGCCTGCTCCGGCTTCGGCCGGCGCTTTGGCCGGGCGGGGGGCCGGGGCCGCCGGTCCCGCCCGGGGGCCGGTTCGGCCGGGAGTTCCCGCATCTCCACGAGCACCGCCTCGGGCTCGCTCCGGTCCGGCGCCTCGGGTCCGGGAAACCACCAGGCGGCCCCCAGGTGCGCCGCCACCGAGAGCGCCAGAGCCAGGAGCGGCGGCAGAATGTCCTCCCGAAACGCCAGGGGTTCCATGGCCGGGGGTTGTCTCCCTCACTCCAGTTCGTCCGCCACGTCGGGGAGGTCCTTGAACCGCAGGTAGGCGTCGCCCACCTGGGCCGTGGCGGGTATGGCCCTGAGCTCCAAGCCGAAGGGCTCGCAGGCCGCGGCCAGCGCGCGCTTTAGGACCTCGAGGGCCCGCCGGGCCTCCCCCGCGGGCGGCGTTTCGGGCCACTCCAGGCTGATCCAGCAGGGGGTCCAGCGGGCGTCTCCCCCCACGGCCGGCCCCTCGCAGCCCCGCCCCCGGCCCGAGAACCGCACGCCCCCGCCGGCCCCCGGTGCCAGTCGGCCGGGCTCGAGGAGCTCCGCGATCTCCTCCAGGGCGGCCTCGGGAAGGCTGATCTCGAAGAGCACCCGCACCATGACCTCGGCCTCCTTGACCGGCGCAAACGCCAAGGGTCCAGGCTAAGCCAGCCGGCCGGCCGGGGCAAGCTCGCCTTGCCGGTTGGGAAAACCGGCTGTTATGATCGGCTAGGCGGCTGGGCGGCTGGGCGGCTAGGCGGCTAGGCGGCTGGAAAGCTGGAAGGCTCGCAAAGCCAGCAAAGCCCGCAAGGCCCGGGGGGGCGAAAGCTGCCTTTGCAGGACTCCGGGGGGCCGCTCCGCGTCGGGCAAGGGGCCGATCGCGGAATCCGTTACTTCTTCGTGCACCGGGGGCAGAGCACCCATGACCGAAACGTCCCAGGCCCGATGCGCCTCGCCGGTTTCCCGCCGGGCCCAGGCGCTGCCGAGCTTCATCGCGATGGACGTGCTGGAAACCGCCGTGGCCATGGAGCGGGGCGGGGCGCACATCGTGCACCTCGAGGTCGGGGAGCCCGACTTCGACACCCCCGAGCCCGTGCGGCGGGCCGCCGCCGAGGCCCTGGAGCGGGGGGAGACCCACTACACCCACAGCCTGGGGATCCACGAACTGCGAGCCGAGATCGCGGCCCACTACCGGGCCCGGTACGGGGTGGACGTGGACCCGGAGCGGGTGATCGTGACCTCGGGGTCGTCGCCGGCCCTGTTCCTCACCTTCGCGGCGCTCCTGGACCCGGGGGACCAGGTGGTGGTCACCGACCCGTGCTACGCCTGTTATCCCCCGATCATCGAGTTCTGCGGGGGGGAGCCGGTGCGGGTGCGGGTGCGCGAGGAGGACGCGTTCCAGTTCGTGCCCGAGGACCTCACGGGGCCGGTGGGGCCCCGGACCAAGGCCGTGCTTGTGAACTCGCCCGCCAACCCCACGGGCACCCTGATCGACCGCGACCGGATGGCCGAGGTGGCCCGCCGGGCCGAGGCAGCCGGGGCCTACGTGGTGTCCGACGAGATCTACCACGGGCTCGTGTACGAGGGCCGGGAGCACTCGATCCTGGAGTTCACCGACCGGGCCTTCGTGATCAACGGGTTCTCGAAGCTCTACGCCATGACCGGCTGGCGGCTCGGGTACGTGATCGCCCCGCCCGAGTTCGTGCGGCCCATGCAGAAGATCCAGCAGAACTTCTTCATCTCGGCCAACGCCTTCGTGCAACGGGCCGGCATCGCGGCTCTCACCCAGACCGACCCCCACGTGGCCGAGATGCTCGCCACCTACGACCGGCGCCGGCGCTACATGATCGAGCGGCTCGAGGCCATGGGGTTCCGGTTCCGGTGCCACCCCACGGGGGCGTTCTATGTGTTCGTGAACGTGCGCCACCTCACCGACGACGTCTATCGGTTCGCCTTCGACATCCTGGAGAAGGCCCGGGTGGGGTGCACGCCGGGGGTGGATTTCGGCCCAGGGGGGGAAGGGTACATCCGGTTCACCTACGCCAACTCCCTCGAGAACATCCGCGAGGGCATGGACCGGCTCGAGGCCTACCTCGCAGAGCGGTCCGCGGAGGCCCGATGATCACGTTCGATCTGTCGTGCGACCAGGGACACCGCTTCGAGGGCTGGTTCCGGAACCGGAAGGAGTTCGAGCGCCAGCTCGCCGAGGGGCTCCTCGTGTGCCCCCTGTGCGGGTCGGGGGAGATCAAGAAGGAGCCGAGCGCCCCAGCCGTGCACGTGGCCCGGCGGACCGCCCCCGAGACCCCGCCCCCCGGGGCGGGGCAGGCCGAGAAGCCCCGGCCCGAGGCCTTTTTCCTCGCGCTCGCCCGGTTCGTGGAGAAGCATTTCGAGGACGTGGGCGACCGGTTCGCCGACGAGGCCCGCAAGATCCACCGGGGCGAGGCCGAGGCCCGAAACATCCGGGGCACCACCACCCCAGCCGAGGAGGAGGCCCTCCGGGAGGAGGGGGTCGAGTTCCTGAAGGTTCCCCTGCCCAAATACGATGCCTGAGCTCTCCGCCCCCGTGCGCGTGACCTGGGATCTGCCGCCCGACCCGGACCTCGCCAGGGCGCTCTGGGGCCGGCTGTGCGAGGCCCGGGTGCTGTTCGTCGAGGTCCACGTGGCTCCCACGGCACTCGCCGGTCTCTCTGGCCTCGCCCACGGGTGGGCCGAGGCCTCGGGGCCCCGCCCGTCGCTCCTGGGGCGCGCCGACCCCCTTCTGGCCGCCTTCGAGGCCCTGGGGCCGCGGGCCGTGGCCGAGGCCGAGGTGAAGGTGCTGCCCCCCTACCGGCCGGAGCGGAGCGTCGAGGCGCTGGCCGGGGCCACCCACCGGCTCGGGCCCGCGCTGTGGTGCGATCCCGAGGGGCTCGGGGAGCTGCCCGAGGCGGTCCGGCTCGCCCGCGCGTACGGCCTGTCCGGGGTGGATCTGCTGAACCCCCCCGCACCGGCCCGGCCCCTTTCGGCCGGGGACCGGGCCCGGGCCGCGGAGCTCTGGCGGGCCGAGGGCGAGGGGTTGGAGGCCCGGGTCCACGATCTCTTCCTCGCCCGGGACATGGGCCTCGACGTGTCGGGCTACCGGGGCTGCCAGGGGGCCTCGTTCCTCGCCCACGTGACGGCCGAAGGCCGGCTCGTGGCCTGCCGGACCCACCCGGTGGACCTCGGCGACCTCGCCTCCACCCCCCTGACCGGCCTCTGGGCCGCCCCCCGGCGGGCCGAGGCGGCCGCCCGGCTGGGGGCCGTGCCCGAGGCCTGCGGGGCCTGTGGGCTCTCGGCTTCGTGCCGGGGGGGGTGCCCGGGCCTCGCCGGTCCCGACGGCCGCGACGCCTCCTGCCCCGGCCCGGTGCCGCCATGATCTACCTCGACCAGGCCGCCAGCTCCCATCCCAAGCCGCCGGAGGTGTACCGGGCCGCGGCCGAGGCCCTGGAGCTCGGGGCCAATCCCGGCCGCTCGGGCCACCGCCGGGCCCTGGAGGCGGCCCGCCGGATCCACGGCGCCCGCGAGGCCGTGGCCCGGCTCTTCGGGGTGGCCGACCCGGCCCGGATCGTCTTCACCCTCAACGGCACCCACGCCCTGAACCAGGCCCTCAAGGGGGTGCTTCGGCCGGGGGATCACGTGGTCACCTCGGTGATGGAGCACAACAGCGTGCTCCGGCCCCTGGCCGCCCTGGAGCGGAAGGGCGTCTCGGTGACCCGGGTGGGGGCCGACGCCCAGGGCCGGGTGCGGGCCGCCGAGATCGAGAAGGCCATCCGGCCCGAGACCCGGCTCGTGGCGTTGGTGCACGCGTCGAACGTGTCGGGCACCCTGCAACCGGCGGCCGAGGTGGGGGAACTGTGCCGGAAGAAGGGAATCGTGTTTTTGCTCGACGCGGCCCAGACCGCCGGGGTCGTGCCGATCGCCGTGGAGGACCTGGGCTGCCACCTTCTGGCCGCCCCGGGCCACAAGGGCCTCCTGGGGCCCCAGGGCACCGGGGTGCTCTACGTGCATCCCGATCTCGAACTGGAGCCGCTCCTCGACGGGGGCACCGGGACCCGGAGCGAGGAGCCCCGGATGCCGGCCGAGATGCCCGAGGCCCTGGAGGGCGGCACGCTGAACACCCCCGGGATCGCGGGGCTCGGGGCGGGGGTCGAGTGGCTTCTCGGCCGGGGGGTCGAGGCCGTCCGGCGCCACGAGGAGGAGATCCTCGGGGTCCTGCTTCCCGAGCTTCGGCGGATCCCGGGGCTCGTGCTCTACGGCCCGGAGGACCCGGCCGAGCGGGTGGCCGTGGTGTCGTTCAACCTCGAGGGCCGGGACGGCGCCCACGTGGGGTTCGCCCTAGACGAGCTCCACGGCATCGCGGTTCGGGTGGGCCTCCACTGCGCGCCGCTGGCCCACAAGGCCCTGGGGTCGTTTCCGGCCGGCTCGGTCCGGGCGAGCTTTGGGGCGATGAACTCGTTGGCCGACGCCGAGGCCCTGGTCCGGGCCCTCCGGGAGATCGCCCGGCTGTGAGGGCAGGCCCGCGGCCGAAAACCGGGATCGAGGTAAAATGGGCCTCCCGGCTTCTCTGTGTCGTAGTTCGCAGCTTCATGAGTTCCTCGGGGCGTGGGGCTGGGGGCCCCTCCTTCGCTGAACGGCCTCGCAGGGGCCGCCTCGGCGCGGTCCGCTGCGGCGCGTGAGTGCGCGCGCCGCAGCCTCTCCCCTGG